>DKMV01000155.1:560-837 GCA_002469605.1 Leclercia sp. UBA7405 | reverse complement strand
GCCGTGGCAATGTACGGCACCACCAGCGATACCCTGACGCTGAACAACAGCACCCTCACCGGCGACGTGGCCCTGCTGAATGAGAAAGGCCAGGCGACGCTCTCTTTCAGCAATAAAAGCGTGGTGAACGGCAACGTGACGCTGGATGGCAACGCTACCGACACCCTGCTGGTGGATAACAGCACCGTAAACGGCGATATCAACGCCAGCCAGAATAACGGCGATACCACCATTACCCTGCAAAATAACGCCACCGTTAACGGCGATATCACCACCG
>DKMV01000155.1:0-401 GCA_002469605.1 Leclercia sp. UBA7405 | reverse complement strand
AACGGCGATATCACCACCGGCAAAGGCGACGACACCGTGGTGCTGGTAAACAACTCCCACGTTGACGGCAATGTCTCCGGCGGTGAGGGTAACGACACCTTCTCCATGGACGCGGGCAGCTCCGTTTCCGGGCAGATCAACCAGTTCGAAACCATTAATACCACCAGCGATAACAGCATCGCGATCGACACCATCAACGATGCCACCACCTGGAACTTACAGAACGGCTCTCGTCTGGTCTCTACCACCACCGGCAGCAACGCGGTGGTCAATATGAGCACCGACAGCTTTGTCGATTTTGGCAAGATTACCGGAGCCGGCAACGCGGTGGTCATTAACAACATTGTGGAAGTTAATAAGCAGAACGTGGTGCTGGGCTCCTTTACCACCGACGGCAGCAG
>DKMV01000154.1:299-12793 GCA_002469605.1 Leclercia sp. UBA7405 | reverse complement strand
AGCGCCAGGATATTGGTCTGGAAAGCAATCCCGTCAATGACGCTAATAATGTCGCCAATTTTTTGCGAACTGGCGGCGATCTCCGACATGGTGCTGGCCACGTGGCTGGCCTGCTCGCCCCCCTTCTTCGCCGTTTGCGCGGCGTTTTTTGCCAGGCCAGAGGCCTGACGGGCGTTGTCGGCGTTCTGGCTGACGGTGGCGGTCAGCTCTTCCATACTCGCCGCCGTTTGCGCCAGCGAGGCCGCCTGCTGCTCGGTACGGGAGGAGAGATCGTTATTGCCTTCGGCAATCTCCGAGATCCCGGTGTGCATGGCATAGCTGCCCTGGCGCACTTCGCTTACCGTCTGGCGTAGCGATCCCTGCATCGCCTTCAGGCTGGCAAAGATCGCCGAAATCTCGTTTTTGCCATACACCGCCACCGGCCGCGCCAGGTCACCTTTGGCGATGCTGTCAAAGTGGTCGCTAATAATGGCCAGCGGCTGAACAATCATCCGCCGCGACCAGAACAGCGCCGCGCTGGTGAGCAGCGCCGCCAGAATGACCACGGTGACAAAAATCACCCCGGACATGTGGTAGCTGCTGCGGCTGTCGGTGCCCGCCTGCGCCACAAAGTGGTTAATATCCTGCTGCCAGGCGTTAAAGCCGGCGTCAAACGCCGCCTGGGACTCCTGCACCGGCGCGGTGAGGAAGTCAGAGAGCTGGTTGTTCTCAAGCCAGGTGGCCTGGTGCTCCAGGTCGCTGTACCAGCCAGCGAAGCCTTTTTGCATATCGCTGCGCAGTTTTTTACCCTGCTCGCTCACCGCCTCCTGGGCCATAAAGGCTTTAAACATGGCGTCGGCCTGCTTCAGGCTGTCGCGCGCGGTCACCATCAGGGCTTTGATGTCGTCCGGCGGATAGCTCAGCGCGGTTAAGGTTCCCGCCTTGTTCAGGGCCGTACTGGCCTGCAACAGCACCGCGCGGGTCTGCGCCAGTGCGGAGCGCTGCTGATTGCTGGTCTCGACTTCCTGCAAATTCTGATAACCATCGCGAAACGCCCAAAAAGACAACCCGTTACTGCCAACCTGCAACACACCGCTGACGATCAAAATCAAAAACAGTGTGGTCGAGATACGAATACGATTTAACATCCACGCTCCCATTAAGCGGCCAGCAGCCGCGGTTCAGACTTCAGTCAAAATGTTTCCCAGTTATCGTTATTTTCGGTGGCCAGCACGCGGGTAGCCTTAGGCGCGACGGATGCCGCTCCCGGATGGCTGCTGCGTGTTGCTACCTTATTGTCAGCTACAGAGGTCAGACGAAATGCCGAGACGGCCATCTTCAGACGGCTCGCCTGGTCTTCCAGCGCGGCGGCCGCCGCGGCGGACTCCTGCACCAGCGCGGCGTTTTGCTGTGTGACGCGATCCATCTCCGATACCGCCAGCGCCACCTGGTCGATACCCCGGCTCTGCTCGTCGGAGGCAGAGGCGATCTCCCCCATGATGTCGGTCACGCGGGTGACCGCGTTGACGATGTCATTCATGGTCTCCCCCGCCGTCTCTACCAGCACCGAGCCGGTATCCACGCGGGAGACGGACTCTTCGATCAGAGTCTTAATCTCTTTGGCGGCGTTGGCGCTGCGGCTGGCGAGGTTACGTACCTCCCCTGCTACCACCGCAAAGCCGCGCCCCTGCTCACCCGCGCGGGCGGCTTCTACCGCGGCGTTGAGGGCGAGGATATTGGTCTGGAAGGCGATGCCGTCGATAACGCTGATGATGTCGGCGATCTTCTTCGAGCTCTGGGCGATGTCGTGCATGGTTTTCACTACCCCGTCCACCACCTGACCGCCGCGCTGGGCGGTGCCGGAGGCGCTTTCCGCCAGCTTTGAGGCCTGGCGGGCGTTGTCGGCATTTTGCTTCACGGTAGCGGTCAGCTGCTCCATGCTGGCGGCGGTCTCTTCCAGCGCCGAGGCTTGCTGTTCGGTGCGGGAAGAGAGGTCGTTGTTGCCCATGGCGATTTCGCTGGTGCCGGTGTAAATGGCATCCGAGCCCTGGCGCACGTTGGCGACGGTGTCGCTGAGCGAGCGCTGCATATGGTCCACGCTGCTCGCCAGCTCCGTTATCTCGTTGCGCCCGGCGATAACCAGGGTGCGGGTCAGGTCGCCGGCGGCAATCTCGCGAATATGGTTAATGACGCGGCCCAGCGGGTTGAGCAGGATATGGCGGATGCCGTACCAGACCCCCACCAGCACGATCACCAGCGCGGCGGCCAGGATCGCCATCTGCCATTTGGCAAAGCGGTAGTCGTTGACGCTTTCGCTGAAGGCGGCGTGGTACTGGGCTGCGCTGGCTTTGGCGTAGTCGCCGAGCGCGGTGCCGAGGGCGTTCTGCATCCCCTGGGTCGGCTGGGCAAAGTAGGCGTCCATGTTGCCGCTCTCCAGGAACTGGATCAGCTCCGCCAGTGCGGCGGCATAGTTACGGTACTTCTCGTCGATGGTCTGGCTGGTATCGGCCATAGCGGGCAGCGGCGCGATGGCCTTAAAGGCCTCGTAGTGCTTTGCCGCCTCCGCCAGGGTGTTGCGGGCATTTTTCAGCAGCTCGGTTTTGGCGCTGCTCTGCTGGTTATTGGGGTCCATCATCATGCGCGCGGAGGAGCGGCTGAGGTTGATGCGGGTTTGCAGCATCAGATCCCAGGTGGTAGTCAGCTCGCTCTGCTGCAGGCGTAAGTCGTTGGAAACCGCAAAGCTATCCTGATTTTGCTTCAGGGAGGAGAAAAACAGACTGCCGGAAATAAGCTGCAACAGTGCAAAGACAACCAGCACTAGCATCAGCAGTGTGACAACGCGCATACGGTTCAACATACAACACCTTATCCTGAGTGGGTTATCGGTGTTATCGGCACGGCCTGATGGAACTTTACGTTTGCGAAAGGGAAAAGCGTGGCTCAGAAGGCGACGTCCACCACCAGGGTATCGCTGTAGCTTCCCGCCGGGGGCGTGGTCTGGCTGGTGAGGACTTTGGCGGTGTAGTTATAGGTGCGCAGCAGGCCGTCGGTGCTTACCTGCGACGAGGCGCCGCTGGACCAGCGTTCCGTGCCGCTCACGCCCCAGCGTTCGCTGGTAGCCCCTTTATAGATCTCATAGCTCATGCGGTTGGTGCCGCTGGCCATCTGCCGCACGTTGTTCAGCGCATTAGCGCCGTTGTTGATGCCGATGGTATAGGCGCTGCCCTTGGTGCAGGTGACGGCAATGGACTGGGAGACGGTAGGGAAATTTTGCACCAGCGGCGCGCTGTTAAAGTTGATATTCGGGGTGGTCATGGCGCTACAGTCATTGGTGACGTTCATGTTCAGGGTGATGCTGGTAGCTGCCGTGCCGGTCTGCGGCGTAATGCAGACCCCCGCGGCACCGACCTGGCAGACGTTATAGTTAATGCTGAAGTTGAGCGTCACCTGGTAGGGACCTGCACTCACGTTCTGGCCCGCGACGGTGCGGAAGTAGAGCGGCAGGTTGTACTGCCTGGAGCCAAGCAGCCCCAGCAGGGTACTGCCGCTCCAGGTGTAAGAGCGGCCGATGAGCACTTCGCTGGTGCCGGTGCAGCCCGACGCGCCACACAGTCGGGTGGGGATCACATCGGTAATAGTGGCGTTATCGGTGCGCTTCATGGTGGCGCGGCTGGCGGCGGAGACGGTGGCCCCGGTATAGTTGAGGGTGATGGAGTCGTTAGTCAGCAGGTTAAGCACCGCATCGCAGCTCACCACCAGAGTGCCGGTGGTCTGCACTTCGTTGCTGCCGCTCAGGGCAAAAGAGGTGACGCTGCCAAAGCTGGCGTTGACGGTACTGACCGTACAGGCGCCCCAGCCGGCGCCGGAAAAGACCAGCAGCGTCAACAGCAGCAACAGGCGTCTCATGGCGTCAGCCTGCAGGTCAACGGACCATAGGTTTGCAGCTTATGCTCCGGGTTGGCGCCAATGGTCAGGGTAACGCTGCAGGATTTGCCCTCCGGGGTGTGCACCTCCAGCGGGTTAACGTCATTCAGATCCTCCAGCCAGGCAATACCGTCGTAGCCCACGGTGGCCGGGGCGTGGGAGGCGCGGCGCACCTGGCTACCGAGGGGAATGTCATGCCCATCGCCGTCGTGAAGAATAACGCTGGCGACCCGCTCCTGCTCCATCGGGAAGTCCACCAGATAGCCGCTATTACGCCGCAGCGCCACCCGCCGCTCGGTCTCCTTCAGCCGGGTATCCGCCGGCAGATTAAGGGTGTTGATACTGTAGCTCGCCGGGTAGTAGGCCGACACGCCGCTCACCAGCAGATAGCCGTTACTATTGGTTTTACCCACCGGCTGGTTTTCATAGTTCACCGGCACGTCCGGCTTGCCGTCGGTGCTGATCACCACGAAGGCGTCGTTAATCTTATTGGCGGCAAATAGCTCGCCGTCCATCAGCACCAGCGAGCCCAGCGCCTCGCCCCACCAGGTCATCATGTCGCGCTCGCCGTAGCCGCCGCCCTGCACTTCGATATTGTTGTTACGCCACCCCAGCGAGCCCTGCTGGTAGTTGCTGGAACGGGACTGGCGCGCCAGGGCCATGTTCCAGCTAAAACCGCCGTCGGTGGGCATCGAGTGGTTGTAGTTAAGGCGCTGGGTGCTGCCCGCGTCCGGGGTATTTTCGAGGGTGACCGCCGCGCTGTCGCGCTCGCCGAGGGGGATTTGCAGCGACATGGCTACCGTCCAGTCGCCCCGCTGCTGGTCCCGGCTGGCGGCGAGGTAGATACTGCTGCTGCCCCACAGGTTGCGGCTCCAGGAGAGGTTTAACAGCTCGGTTTTCTGGCTATCAAAGCTCTCCACGCCGATCCAGGCCGCGCCGATATTGCCGTAATCGCCCAGGTTAAGGCTCACGGAGTACTGGTCGGTGTTGCGACTAAGGCTGGCGATGGGCTGGTTATATTCATCGTAGACCGTCGGCTGGTCGTACAGGGCAAGGTTGCCGAAGCCGCGATCCCGGCGGCTGTGCTGGGTGGCGATGCTGAACTCGCTGGTGCTGTACTGATAGCCCCAGTTGAGCTGCCCGCCGTCGTCGCCGCGCATCCGGCTGCGGCTGTAGGCGGTATTGACCACGCCAAAGCGGCCGATTTTTACCACCGTGCCCGCCCCGCCCAGGGCCAGCTCTTCGGCCCCTTCGGCATGCCCTTCCAGGGTCAGCCAGTCGGTGACCCCGTAGCGGTAAGAGCCGCTGCCCGCCGCCGGGCCGTAATCAAAGCTGTCGATACCGTAGTTGCGGCGCAGGCTGCCGAGGGTAACCGCGCCGTCGCTGAGCCCCGCTTTTAGCAGATCGCTGGTGACGTAAAAGGGCAGCGTGGTGCTCACCTGGCGCCCGAGGGCATCGGTGGTGACCAGCACCGCATCCCCCGCGCCGTTAATATAAGGCAGGTTGGTCAGGGTGAAAGGGCCCGGCTGCAGGCGGGTGGAGCCGGCGCGATAGCCATTCACAAAGAGATCGACGGAGGTGGGCACCGCCGCCTCGCCGGAAAACTCCGGCAGCGGCCAGGTGACCAGATCCGGGCGCAGCGAGAAGTCGCGCCCATAGCTGATGCCGCCCATGCGCACGCTGCTGCTCCAGCTCAGGGCATCGCTTATCACATCCCCGGCGGTCCAGGTGGTGGCGTTATCTTCGTCGGTCACCAGCAGGGTGGTGTCGTAACGCACATAGCCCTCCTGCTGGCCGCCGCCCGAGAGATTTTTGCGCACATAGCCGGTGGAGGATAAGGAGCCCCGCTCGTCAAAATAGCGAAACTCATGCCAGAGCGACGCCTGGCCGCCCGCATGTTCGGTCTTACTGGTGTAGAAGTCGTAGTTGAGCAGCGCTCCCCGGCCATAGCGAGGGGCGCTCTGGGTCAGCTCTCCGCCAAAGGGGGTGACGCGCGCGGAGACCCACTCGCGCGGCACGCTCAGCAGCAGGCGCTGGCCGGCGCTGTCATATTCACTGCGCACCTGGCTTAAGGAGGCCAGGTTCACCTCGCCCGGCGGCACCTTTTCCGGCGGCAGCCCGGCGCGCAGCAGGTCGGCGCTGGAGACCAGATAATCACCGTTGCGCCGGGTCACCGGCACCACCAGCCCGGTATCGTAATGGTTTACGATAAGCGCCAGCTGAAATACCGCTTCGTCGTTCAGGGACTGAGGAGCAGGCGGTGGCGGCAGTGCGTCATCGCCTGAGTTAGCCCAGCTTGCCGTAGAGACGCAAAGCAGGATTATCATGGTCGGCTTCAGTTGGCGGGGGCCGACTGCCATTGCGTATCCCTGGCGTTAATTTGCGCACTCATCTGGCCCGGCTGGCCGATGCCCGAGGGTAAAGGCCAGCTGCGTTCGCTGCCCGGCAGAACGTAGCCCAGCAGACCATCTGCCATGGTGCGTTTCTGCCCGCCCTGGGTGAGGGTCACCTGGCTGAGCCGGACGTGCACGTCGCCCTGGTTGCGCACCTGTAAAGCGGGCTGGCCGTTATCGCGAACCACCCGCCAGCTGAGGTTACGCGGTTCAACCAGCGCGTGGTGTTCCCCCTCTTTGATGGTCGCTATCCCCTGCCCGTAGACGAACAGCGGAATGGAGTAGCGCATCTGGAGCTTGAGGCCGATCTGCGGGGTGGCGTTCTCCTGCGGCTGGGGGATTTCGTCCACGATAATGCGGTAGGCCTGCTCTACCCCGGCCGGAACCTGGCCCTGTTTGATCAGGCGGATAAGCTGTTTGCTGCCTTTGGCAATGGTGACAATCGGCGGGCTGGCAACCACCTCCTGCTGGGCGGTGTAGCGCTCAAGCCCGTTCTCCTGGCGCCAGCGCACAATGCGTACCTGCATGGTAGTGGCGCTGTTGCCCTGGTTCTGCACCCAGAGTTCGGTCGCGTTGGTATCCGCCGACAGCCAGGGATCGATGGGCCATAACAGGATGGATGCCGCGCCTTGGGCGGTGGGTGCCGCTGCCCCCAGCGCCATCAGCAGCGCCAGCGAGGTGCCGGTTGCGAATGCCTTCATTGTCGTTCTCCCTATATCACCAGGACAAGGTCACGGTGAGTTGATCGTTATAGTTTCCGGCCGGGCTGAACCCCGTCAGAAGCGCCACGCCAAAAAGTGGCAAGGCAATGTTATTGCTGTTGGTATATGAGATCGGTACCGCCTGGTTGACGCCGATTTCACTGTTGGCCCCCAGCGAACTGCTGCTATAGAGCCGGTACGACACGCGCTCCGTGCCGCCGGTGCGCTGCATATTGCGCACCGAGGCGTAATACTGCCCGCCGTCGATGCTCATGCTCAGGGCCACGCCCGGCGTACAGGCGATGCTTAACGAACCATTAGGAACAAAGCTGGTGCTCACCTGCCCACTCTGCACCCCGCTGCGGGTACCAAAATTCAGCGAGCCCAGCACCCCGCCGCTTCCCGTCGCCACCGAGCAGCCGGGGGTGATAGTGGCGTTCACCTGAAACGACTGGCTGGTCACCGCCCGGGCAGCCGGCGCCGATAGCAGCAGGGCCACCAGGCAAAAAATAGCGCGCAGCCTCCCCTCACTCTCCGGCAGGAGTGATGCGGTATTCCTCTTCATGAAGAGCGTTAGTAGGTGACGCTGACGTTAATCGTGTCGGTGTAGGTGCCGGGTACCACGGTAACGCTGTTACCGCCGCCGGTAATACGGCCATAGAGCGTATAGCTGTTTACCCCGCCCGCGGTAGAGGCCACCGGAATAGGTGCGTTATTGGCGATCACGTTGTTGTAGCCGCTGTCGCTGAACAGGCTGTAGGCCACACCCTGGCTGGTGTTGGCGGTGTTGACCAGATAACGCGCCGGCGTGCCGGGCGTTCCCACTACCGTGCCCGGCGCGGTGGAGTTGGTATTGCCGGTAATGGCAACCGTGTAGCTGTCCGTGGTGCACTGGATGGTAAAGGTATTACCGCCGCTGGCCCCGGTAAGCTGGGTGGTGAGCGTGGAGAAGGTAGCCGGATGGGTACCAAAGTCCAGCGTACCGAAGTTAATGCCGTTCTGGTTCGGCGAGCCGTTAATCAGGCAGCCGTTGGTCAGGGTCAGGGTTGCGCCAATCGTCCCGCTGCTGGTCACTGCCTGTGCCGTGCCGGCGGCCATCGCCAGGGCCGATCCCGCCGCTATCATCAAAAGTTTTCTGTTCATTTTCCACTCTCCAGAAAATGTCGCCGGTCGTTATCCTGCTTTTTTGATAACGCTCAATTTGTTACCACCCATTACTCATGTTAATGAGTGGTTAAAATCAATTTAGATTAAGGCGGCAGGAAGAACCACTTTAGCCAGACGGCTAATACGGACGGCGTATTGACCATAATTTATCTTTTAAAACAGTTAGATAATTTTAGTAATCAGCGGAATATATTCGTCAGGAGAGGATTGGCGTGATGATAATGTGATCGCGATCACAATATATCTTCTTGTTTTTATTGATGAATTTAATAGCGACTAAACAATAGTTAAGCGAGAGAGATTAACATCGTAATTTTTGGTTATGGATATATTCACAAAACAAATAATTAAAGCCTGAATTCTGCCAGCATCACGAGCGTTATATCGTTGCGCCGTTTGAGGGGGAAATCTTATTCATAAATATAAAAAGGGGCCAGTGCGGCCCCCTTAACATATAAGTAACATCATTATTATGATGCGGATAACAGCATCAGGCTACATGCGTCGCCGCGATATCCAGCAGCGCCATCTCGTCGCTGTTCAGCAGTTTTTCGATGTTTACCAGAATCAGCATACGCTCGCCGAGCGCGCCGAGGCCGGTCAGATACTCGGTCGAGAGCGTCACCGCAAACTCCGGCGCCGGGCGGATCTGATCGGCGGTCAGGGAGAGCACGTCAGAGACGCCGTCCACCACGATGCCGACCACGCGCTGGCCGAGATTCAGGACGATCACCACGGTGTTATCGTTATATTCCACGTCGCCCTGGCTGAACTTCACGCGCAGATCGACAATCGGCACGATCACGCCGCGCAGGTTGGTGACGCCTTTAATAAATTCAGGCGTGTTGGCAATGCGAGTCACCTGGTCATAGCCACGAATTTCCTGCACTTTGAGAATATCGATACCGTATTCTTCGTCACCCAAAGTGAATACCAGGAATTCCTGCCCTGACGGCTCGCCGGCCAGCTTGGTTACATTACTCATACCGGTCATGTTATTACCTTCTTAACAGTATCAGGCGGCTGTGTTCGCCACACGTTGTTCACGATTTAAACCCTGAAGCGCCGACACATCGACGATCAGCGCCACACTGCCATCCCCGAGGATGGTGGCGGCTGAAATACCAGGTACTTTGCGGTAGTTGCTCTCGAGGTTCTTCACCACTACCTGGTGCTGGCCAATCAGCTGATCGACCAGCAGCGCATAGCGACGGCCCGCGCTCTGCAGGATCACTACAATCCCCTGCGTGGCCTCGGTTTTGGCCCCTTCGACGTCGAACACTTTCCACAGTTCCACCAGCGGCAGGTATTCGCCGCGCACTTCCAGTACGCGCTCGCCGCCCGCCAGTGGGTGCAGATCTTCTTCGCGCGGCTGCAGCGATTCCATTACCGCGTTCAGCGGCAGGATGAAGACCTCTTCCGCCACCTTCACCGACATGCCGTCGAGGATCGCCAGCGTCAGCGGCAGCAGGATACGAATGGTGGTGCCGGAGCCCTGTTTCGACTGGATCTCAACGTGGCCGCCCATCTCCTGGATGTTACGTTTCACCACGTCCATGCCCACGCCGCGCCCGGAGACGTCGGTCACCTGCTCCGCCGTGGAAAAGCCCGGGGCGAAGATCAGCATCCCGACCTCTTCGTCGGTCATATTTTCACTGACCGCCATCCCCTGGGAGATCGCTTTGGCCAGGATGCGCTCGCGGTTGAGGCCTGCCCCGTCATCGGTCACTTCGATGCAGATATTGCCGCCCTGGTGTTCCGCAGAGAGGATCAGGTTGCCCACCGGCGATTTGCCCGCCGCTACGCGGTTTTCTGGCAGCTCAATACCGTGGTCGAGGCTGTTACGCACCAGGTGCGTTAACGGGTCGATAATGCGTTCGATCAGGCTTTTGTCCAGCTCGGTGGAGCTGCCCATCAGGGTCAGTTCAATCTGCTTGTTGAGCTTGCCGGCCAGGTCGCGCACCAGACGCGGGAAACGGCTAAAGACATACTCCATCGGCATCATACGAATCGACATTACCGATTCCTGCAGATCCCGGGCGTTGCGCTGCAGCTGGCCCATACTGGTGATCAGCTCCCCGTGATTAACCGGGTCCAGCTCGTTGGAGCGCTGGGCCAGCATCGACTGGGTGATCACCAGTTCGCCTACCAGGTTGATCAGCTGATCCACCTTTTCTACCGCCACGCGGATGCTGGTGGACTCGCTGGAGCGCGCCGCCGGTTTTTCACCGCGAGCGGGTGCCGTCGCTTCGCGCGGCACGGCCTTCAGCGCCGGGGCGGCAGGCGCAACGGCAGGTGCTGCCGGGGTTTCGGCAACGGCAACCGCTGCTTCCGCGGCAGGTTCAACGCCAGGAGATTCAAAGTCGATCTGGTCCGGCTCAATCACAAAGCAGAGTACCGCTACCACGTCATCTTTGCTGATGCCGCCATCGAGGGTGGCCGCCAGGCTATCTTTCCCGGTCACGATATTGCTCAGGGTCGCCAGGTTGCCCAGCTCCTCCTGCAGCAGGGTGACTTCACCCTCTTTCAGGCCAGTGAGCACCACGCGCAGGCGGTCGTCCTGGGACGGCACCGCTGCAGGCGCCGCATCCACCACGCTCAGTTTGGCCGGCGCCACGGCGGGAACCGCCGCCTCGCCTTTGGCTTCCAGCGCTAACTGACGCAGGGCGTTGCAGATATATTCAAAGCTGGCAGCATCCGGCTCTTGCGAGCTTTTATAGGCGTCGAGCTGTTCCTGCATAATATCTTTGGTTTCCAAAAACAGGTTGATAATATCGGTATTGAGCTGCATCTCACCGCGTCGCGCTTCGTCCAGCAGGTTCTCCATCAGATGGGTGGTCTCCTGCAGAATGGTGAAGCCAAAGGTGCCGGCTCCCCCTTTGATGGAGTGCGCGGCGCGGAAAATGGCGTTAAGCTGCTCGGAGTCCGGCGCCTCAGGCACCAGATCCAGCAGGTGTTGCTCCATATCAGCCAACAGTTCGTCGGCTTCATCAAAAAACGTCTGGTAAAAATCGCTAATATCCATGCTCACGCTATCACCTCGGATTGGCTGGTGGCGATGTTGTAACGGAAGCCGAAGGCACTGCGCCAGGCTGTTTCAAATCATCCAGTGACTCATTCTCGCTTTCGGCGTTTTCGTGCAGGATGGCCTGCTCCGCCTGCTTATTGAGGACTAAAAGACTAATGCGTCGGTTGATGGCATCGCCCGGACCGCGGTCGCTCATGCGCATGGTTGCCGCCATGCCGACCACGCGCAGCACTTTGCCATCGTCCAGCCCGCCAACCACCAGCTCACGACGGGAGGCGTTGGCGCGATCCGCAGAGAGCTCCCAGTTGCTGTACCCTTTTTCGCCGCTGGCGTAAGGGAAGTCGTCGGTGTGGCCAGAGAGACTGATTCGGTTAGGGATGCCGTTCAGCACCGGGGCGATACCGCGCAGGATATCGCGCATATAGGGTTCGACCTCGGCGCTGCCGGTTTTAAACATCGGGCGGTTCTGGCTGTCGATAATCTGAATACGCAGCCCTTCCTGCACCAGGTCGATCTTCAGATGCGGGCGCAGGGCACGCAGCTTGGGATCCGCCTCGATCAGCTGATCGAGATCGCCACGCAATTTCTGCAGCCGGGCTTGTTCCATGCGCTTTTTCAGGGCGTCGATGTTCGGCTCGCGTTTAACCTCACCCTTCTGCTGGGTGTAATCATCGCCGCCGCCGGGGATCGGGCTATCGCTGTTGGAGATCCGCTGCCCACCGGTGACCGCCGTCGCCAGCGGCGTACGGAAATACTCGGCAATCTGGATCAGCTCCTTCGGACTGGAGATAGAGATCAGCCACATCACCAGGAAGAAGGCCATCATCGCGGTCATAAAGTCCGCATAGGCAATCTTCCACGAGCCATGGGAGCCGCCCCCATGGCTTTTGTGCTTGCGCTTTTTTACGATGACGATGGGGTGGGACTGGTTTTTCATGCGTCCTCAGTGCTCGTCTGTTGGTTTGGGTTTTTCACCGCACGCACGTGCTCTTCCAGCTCGATAAACGACGGACGCTCGCTGGAGTAGAGGGTCTTACGCCCGAACTCCACCGCGATTGGCGGGGCATAGCCGTTCAGATTGGAGAGCAGCGTGATCTTGACGCACTGCATCATTTTGGTGGTTTCGGCGCTCTTCTGGCGCAGCACGGTTGCCAGCGGCGAAATAAAGCCGTACGCCAGCAGGATGCCGAGGAATGTCCCGACCATCGCGTGCGCTACCAGCGCGCCCAGCTCAGCGGCCGGACGATCGGCGGAGGCCAGCGCGTGCACCACGCCCATGACCGCCGCCACGATGCCGAAGGC
>DKMV01000154.1:0-197 GCA_002469605.1 Leclercia sp. UBA7405 | reverse complement strand
GAAATAAAGCCGTAGGCCAGCAAAATGCCGAGGAAAGTACCGACCATCGCGTGGGCAATCAGGGCACCCAGCTCCGCCGCCGGACGATCCGCCGAGGCGAGCGCATGCACAACACCCATTACCGCCGCCACGATACCAAAGGCTGGCAGGGAGTCGCCCACCATCGCCAGGCTATTGGCCGGCACTTCGGATTCGCT
>DKMV01000153.1 GCA_002469605.1 Leclercia sp. UBA7405 | reverse complement strand
AGCCTTCAGGCTGACCGAGCCGGAGGTGTGACCCCTGGCGTAGCGACAGATCCCAGACGTTCAGCGGCGAAAAGGTATGCGCGGGGCCCACGACATCGTCGTAGCGTCCGGCGATCACCCGCAGGGTTCCGCTGTTATCCGGCAGCTCAACTACCGGGATATCGCTATTGCTGATGCTCTGATAGCCCGGCGTGGCCAGCTTGTCTTTTGCCGGCAGGTTGACCCACAGCTGCATCATTTTGAGTTCGCCACCCTTCTGCGAAAACGCGCCTGAGTGAAACTCTTCGTGCAGAATGCCTGCGCCCGCCGTCATCCACTGCACGTCGCCGGGGCCGATAACGCCGCCTTTTCCGGTGGAGTCGCGGTGTTCCACTTCACCCGCGTAGACGATGGTCACCGTCTCAAAGCCCCGGTGGGGATGCTGGCCCACCCCGCGCTTAACGCCATCCGCCGGAAAGGTATGAGGACCCGCATAGTCCAGCAGCAGGAACGGGCTCAGGGCTTCGCCCTGGGACTGATAAGAAAACATTGAGCGAACCGGAAATCCGTCGCCAACCCAGTGCTGCTGTGGTGCGGTATAGACGCCTGTCACTTTTTTCATGATGAGCTCCTGATGTTCTGTTGATGTAATTAGCTTATATTCAGGGTTAATATCCCGGTAGATAGTGAAAATGGTATTCACTGTTCTAAAAATGGAACGATGCTAATGCAGGATCTCAATGATTTCGTCTTGTTTGTGAAGGTGGTGGATTACGGTGGCTTTGCCCCCGCCGGACGGGCGCTGGATCTGCCCAAATCCAGGCTGAGCCGCCGTATCGCGCAACTGGAGGAGCGGCTTGGCGTGCGGTTAATTCAGCGCACCACCCGTCAGTTCCGGGTGACGGAGGTAGGGCAAACCTTCTACCAGCACTGCCAGGCGATGCTGGTAGAGGCGGAGGCCGCGGAGGAGGCCGTCGCCGCGCTGCGCTCCGAGCCGCGCGGGATAGTCAGGATCACCTGTCCGGTGACGCTGCTGCATGTTCATGTGGGCCCGATGCTGGCGAGATTTATGGCGCGCTATCCCGGGATCCATCTTCAGCTCGAAGCCACCAACCGTCGGGTGGACGTGGTGGGTGAGGGGGTGGATGTGGCGATCCGCGTCCGCCCGCGCCCTTTTGACGACAGCGATCTGGTGCTGCGGGTGCTTGCTGACAGAGGGCAATGCCTTGTGGCGGGGCCGCAGCTCATTGCGCGTATGGGGAAACCCACCATGCCCTCCGAACTAAGCGGCTGGCCCGGTCTGAGTATGGGGGCCGGGAAGCAGGTGCATAAGTGGGAGCTGAGTGGCCCACTGGGGGCAAAAGCGGAGATTCATTTTGAACCACGCTTCACCACGACCGATATGCTGGCGCTGCGGGAAGCGGCGATGGCGGGTATTGGCGTAGTGCAGCTCCCGATTCTGATGGTCAAAGAGCAGCTGGCGTCCGGCGCGCTGGTACGGGTACTCGATGAGTGGGAGCCGGGGCGGGAGGTGATCCACGCGGTATTCCCGTCGCGGCGCGGGTTGCTGCCTTCCGTCAGAACGCTGGTGGATTTCCTGACCGAGGAGTATGCACGGATGGTGGAGGAGTAGAGGGCTGATTCCCTCTCCCCTTTGGGGATAGGGTTAGGATGAGGGGCTCAGACCGCACCGTACAGTTCCCTCTCCCCTGGGGAGAGGGTTAGGGTGAGGGGCCCAGGCCGCACCATCCAGTTCCCTCGCCCCTTTGGGGAGAGGGCTAGGGTGAGGGGCCCAGACCGCACCATCCAGTTCCCTCTCCCCTTTGGGGAGAGGGTTAGGGTGAGGGGATCAGGCCGCACCGAATCGTATATAGCACCGGGAGGGATTGACTCGCTGCGCTCGCCCTACGGGCAGCCTGTTCGCTACGCTCTCAGTCTGTCCAACTGGCTGCGCCAGTTGTCGAACCCTCAGTCGAGGGGTCTCATCCCTCCCGCTGGTGTGCAACATGCGAAAAAAAAGCCCGTACTTGCGTACGAGCTCTTCTTTAAATATGGCGGTGAGGGAGGGATTCGAACCCTCGATACGTTGCCGTATACACACTTTCCAGGCGTGCTCCTTCAGCCACTCGGACACCTCACCATATTGTATTGCTGCCTGACCGCTTGGGGGGCAACGGGGCGCTACTATAGGGAGTAGAGCTAAAACGGTCAAGCAGATTTTATGCTTACTGGTTTATTCGGTTAAGCAGTAATCAGCTCCGGGGTTTTTATACCCCGGAGCGGGGAATTATCGCTGTGAATCGAGCGCCTCGCTATTTTTCACCACCTCCTGCGCCTTAGCGTAGCTTTCCATCAGCAGCTGATAGGCCGGGAAGATGTGGGTATAGACCTCCGCCCACGCGGCGGCGTCTTCACGATTCCAGGTGCGCTGAATTTCTGACGCCACTGCCGCCGTATCCATGGGCACCACGCCCGCCTGCACCACGCGCGCCAGGGTGATTTCCTCGGCCATTTTGCTGTAGGTGCCCGACGCATCTATTACCGCAAACACTTTATAACCGTCTGCCACCGCGCTGATGGCGGGGAAGGCCATGCAGACGCTGGTGATGGTGCCGGCGATAATCAGCGTCTTACGCCCGGTCGCCTTAACGGCTGCCACGAACTCCGGGTTATCCCAGGCGTTAATCTCGCCTTTACGCGCCACGTATTGTGCATGGGGCGCACCGGCGTGGATCTCCGGGATCAGCGGGCCGTTCGGTCCCTGGGGCACCGATGCCGTGGTGATCACCGGGATATTTGCCAGGGTGGCAATCTTAGCAAGCGCCGCCGCACGGGCGCGCAGCTCCGGCATAGGCATATCGCCGACGGTCTGAAACAGTCCGCTCTGGTGATCGATAAGCAGCATTACCGCATCATTGGCGTCAATCACGGGACGCGCGCCGTTGAAGTTAGCAGGGACAGACATGATTCTCTCCTTTATTCGTTTCAGATTTGGCCAAAGCGGCCGGAATTAAAATCGCGGATCGCCTCCGCAATTTCGGTTTTATTGTTCATCACAAAGGGGCCGTAGCCGACGATGGGTTCATTCAGCGGCTCCCCGGCCATCAGCAGCACTTTGGCATCGCTGCTGGCTTCAAGATGCACCGTTTCGCCCTCCTGGCTCAGTACTATCAGCTGAGCCTCTCCCGCCCGTGCGCTACCGTTGACCGTCACGCTCCCTTCCAGCACCACCAGCGCGGTGCTCCAGCCTTCAGGCTGACCGAGCCNNTCGGACACCTCACCATATTGTCTTCCCGTTGTTGGCGGGACGGGCGCTAATGTAAGGAAAAGCCGAACTGCCGTCAATCAACTTTTTCAGTAAATTAGCGCGTTTATACAAACTTCAAACAACATGATTCCTAAATAAGCTGAAAGCGTCTCATTTATCAACAACGCAGCCTGCGCCGGAATTTGTTATGCTGACAATCTCATTGAAAAAGAAAATAAAACAGCGCAAAAGAGCAGGAGAAATTATGGATATCATCTTTTATCACCCTACATTTGATACCGCTTACTGGCTAAAAGCCCTGTCGGCAGCCGTGCCCGGCGCGCGGGTTCGCGAGTGGAAGCGGGGCGATAACGACCATGCAGACTACGCGCTGGTCTGGCATCCGCCGGTGGAAATGCTGCAGGGGCGCGATCTGAAAGCGGTTTTTGCGCTGGGGGCAGGTGTCGATTCGATCCTGAGCAAGCTTAAGGCGCATCCGGAGATGCTGCCGGAGCACATTCCGCTGTTCCGCCTGGAAGATACCGGCATGGGTGAACAGATGCAGGAGTACGCCGTCAGCCAGGTGCTGCACTGGTTCCGCCGTTTCGATGATTATCAGGCGCTTAAACAACAGGCCCGCTGGGAGCCGCTGGCCGAGTATCAGCGCGAAGATTTTACCGTCGGCATTCTGGGGGCAGGCGTGCTGGGCTCGAAGGTGGCCGAAGCCCTGGCGCCATGGGGCTTCCCGCTGCGCTGCTGGAGCCGCAGCCGTAAAGCGATCCCGAACGTTACCAGCTTTGCCGGCGCGGAGGAACTCCCGGCCTTCCTGAAAGAGACGCGGGTGCTGATTAACCTGCTGCCCAATACGGCACAGACCGCCGGGATTATCAACGGCGCGCTGCTCAGTCAGCTCCCCGACCAGAGCTACCTGATGAACCTTGCCCGCGGCGTGCACGTGATTGAGCCGGACCTGCTGGCCGCGCTGGAGAGCGGCAAGCTTAAAGGCGCCATGCTCGATGTCTATAGCAAAGAGCCTCTGCCACCAGAGAGCCCGCTCTGGGCGCACCCGCGCGTGGCGATGACGCCGCATATTGCCGCAGTCACGCGCCCGGCGGAAGCGGTGGCCTATATCGCCCGCACCATCGGTCAGCTGGAGGCGGGAGAAGCCGCCAGCGGGCAGGTCGATCGCCAGCGCGGTTACTGAGTCACACCCGGCCCAGGCCGGGTTTTTGCTAATAAACGCCCGTGATAACTGCTATCCTTGGGAAAACACGAGAGGAGAGAACGATGTATCCCGTTGACCTGCATATGCATACCGTCGCCAGTACTCATGCCTACAGCAACCTTCATGACTATATCGCCCAGGCAAAGCTTAAAAATATTAAGCTCTTTGCCATTACCGATCATGGCCCCGATATGGCAGATGCGCCGCACTACTGGCACTTTGTGAATATGCGCATCTGGCCGCGGGTGGTCGACGGCGTCGGGATCCTGCGGGGCATTGAGGCCAATATCAAAAACACCCTGGGTGAAATTGATTGTACCGGCCCGATGCTCACCTCTCTGGATCTGATTCTGGCCGGCTTCCACGAGCCGGTGCTTCCGCCGCAGGACCAGGCCACTAACACCGAGGCGATGATCGCCACTATTGCCAGCGGCAACGTGCACATCATCAGCCATCCGGGCAACCCCAAATATCCTATTGATATTGACGCCGTCGCGCGCGTCGCGGCGGAACATCAGGTGGCGCTGGAGATCAACAACTCCTCCTTCCTGCACTCGCGTAAGGGAAGCGAAGCCAACTGCCGCGCCGTTGCCGCAGCGGTGCGCGATGCCGGAGGCTGGGTGGCGCTGGGATCTGACTCCCACACCGCCTTTACGCTGGGTGATTTTAGCGAATGCCGTAAAATCCTTGATGAGGTGGGGTTCCCTGAAGAGCGTATTCTTAACGTCACCCCGCGACGTCTACTCGATTTTCTGGAATCCAGGGGCATGGCGCCGATTCCTGAATTTGCCGAATTTTAACTGTGTAATGGACTAAATAAATGAACGAGTTTTCCATCCTCTGCCGCGTACTGGGCTCTCTCTATTATCGCCAGCCTCAGGATCCGCTGCTGGTGCCGCTCTTTACGCTGATCCGTGAGGGCAAGCTGGCCCAGAGCTGGCCGCTTGAGCAGGATGAACAGCTGCAGCGTCTGCAAAACAGCTGCGATATGCAGCAGATCGCAGCGGACTATAACGCCCTGTTTGTCGGCGAAGAGTGCCGCGTCTCGCCTTATCGTTCAGCCTGGGAAGAGGGGGCAACCGAAGCCGAAGTGCGTGCGTTTCTCTCTGCGCGCGGCATGCCGTTGACCGATACGCCCGCCGACCATATAGGCACCCTGCTGCTGGCGGCCTCGTGGATTGAAGATCATGCGGCGGAAGACGAAAACGACGCCCTGGAAACCCTGTTTGGCGAATACATCCTGCCGTGGTGTGGCGCGTTTCTTGGCAAAGTCGAGGCTCATGCCACCTCGCCGTTCTGGCGCACCATGGCGCCGCTTACCCGCGAAGCTATCGCCGCCATGTGGGATGAGCTGCAGGAAGAGAGTGAAGAGTGATCTTAATCACATTTGAAATGTAATATTGCAACTCACTTTGCATAATATGTGCTTCTGATCTCATTTCATCGGTGCGTATCTGCTAAGATGCGCGCCATGAACATACTACTCTCTATCGCACTCACGACGGGCATCCTCTCCGGAATCTGGGGCTGGGTTGCGGTCTCTCTGGGATTACTCAGCTGGGCGGGCTTTCTGGGCTGCACGGCCTATTTCGCCTGCCCGCAGGGCGGGCTGAAGGGGCTGTTTATTTCGGCCTGCACCCTGATGAGCGGGGTGGCGTGGGCGCTGGTGATTATCCACGGTAGCGCGCTGGCGCCACATCTGGAAATTTTTGGCTATGCCATGACCGGCGTGGTGGCTTTTTTGATGTGTGTGCAGGCAAAACATCTGCTGCTCTCTTTCGTGCCCGGTACCTTTATTGGCGCCTGCGCCACCTTTGCCGGGCAGGGCGACTGGGCGCTGGTGGTACCTTCGCTAGCCCTCGGGCTGGTGTTTGGCTACGCCATGAAAAATAGCGGACTCTGGCTGGCTGCCCGACGGGCGAGGGGGCATAGCCCCGTGGCGTTAAAAGAATAAAAAAAGGCGAGACCCGGGTCTCGCCTTTTTATTTGCGCGTTTTATCAGGATTCCGGGGGCACCGACATTTCGCGGTACTTCACCAGAATATCGTTCTTCACTTCGTTCTTATTCTGCAGATCCCACAGGCCGCGATCGATACCGTCGTTAATCAGGAAAATAACCCCGGTTTCGATAGCCGACATCAGACACAGCATGACGGGTTCATTCGAGGTATAGCCAATTTCGCCTTCCAGCAGTCGCTGATAGTCGACGAAGCGGAACACCCCGGCCTGTACTTCATAAGAGAGGATCGTTTTGCTGGTGGTGACCGAAGATAAGATCTCACCCGTGCTGACGTTAATGACGCGCAGGTTAACCGCTATCTGATCCAGCTGATACTGGGTATCGCCGCCAATACCAAAGTAGCGCGCTCCCACGCCGCCTGATTTGACGTTACTTTCGTAGCCAATAATAGACCCTTCCACCATCACGTTTGCCGCCGTCAGCGACTGCAACGGAATGCGGTTGTTAACCGCGACGGTACCGTTGTCCTGGGCGGCGCGGATGATCTTACGTTCGTTAAGCAGGTTTTGTAGCCCCTGACGCTCCAGAGGAATAAACCAGCGCGAATCTTTTAATGCCGTCACCAGCATTGCGGTGGCGCTTTGCGGAACGGCGGTGGAGAAGTTACTGGCCGGGTAAGGTTTAAATTGCCCGGTTTCATCCTGAATGTTATAGACCGAGACGAATATTTTACCGGTTGGCATTGGCAGATGCGTTAAATCACGATAGCTCTGCGCCCGGGGCATTAATGTCGGTTTTGCAGCTTGTTTCGGTGGAGCAGTTAAACAACCGCTCAATAAGCACACTGCAACAAGTAAAAGAAAGCGCTGCATGATTATTGTCCTTATCACGTCGTTGTTTAAAAGTCGGTGGAGCTGGCTTGCAAACCTGAAACCTCAATGGTGGAGGTTTGCCCCGTTTTCCGGTCGGTCACGTTTAACTGCAATTGCCCATCGCGGTTGGCAATATCAACAATGTACTCCTTGGTCACCATTCGCCCCGGCTTGCCGGTATTAATATTGGTTAATAATCCGCCTAATATCTGAGACTGAATGGCCTGAGTAAAGTTATCCAGCGCCGAGGGTGTTTCGATGCCAAAATCATCGTCATAGCTGGGATCTTTATAAGAGTTTTGCGCCTGGGCACCGTTTAAAAGATATGCACCATTATTTGGGTTACCGCCAAAATTAGGGTTGCGGAACTGGAACGTCATATTTCCGGCCCAGGTTACTGGCGAGATAATAAGTAAAACAATCACTGCATGTTTAACACGCATGACAGCCTCCGGATGGATATTCTTTTAAAATTCGTCTTGCGCTAAATCGCCTGTACTCAGCAGGGCTTTATCGATCTGCCGACGATTTAGCGCTTCTTCGGTTTGTGCCAGGGCAACGTTGACGTTGTCTTTAAGACCCTGCCGCGTAGGGAATAAAAACGTTTGAAAAATCACGTCCTGATTAACCGTTATGGTTATCCAGCTTCCCCAGCGCGCGCTGGGCCGTTCGTTGATTGTTAAGTTTCCAGGAAAACTACTTTCCCATTTGTCGCTGAAAGCACGATAAAAATCATGCCCGACAGATGTGACCGTATGGTCCGTTAACAACCCGGGGACCTCCACCTCAACGGCGTGCAGATTCCCGGCAGCAAGGGATATTCCCGCCGCAAGTATCCAACTCATGGTGCATTTCATGACGTTAACGCCTGAGGTTATCGTTTGCCCATGAAACTGCCTGAGTTCGGTTTTTAACAGCTATTTTCTTGAAAAGATTATAGAGATGAGTCTTAACCGTATTTTCGCTGATAAATAACGAACGGGCGATCTCGATATTTGAAGCTCCGATGCGTAATTTATTCAGAATCTCTTTTTCGCGATGGGTGAGCAACGCAGATTCTGAACTGTTGTAGCGATAATTTCCGGAGTGGGTGATGAGATAGCTTGCAAGTTTCTGCGAAAAGTAGCATTCGCCGCGCAGAACGCCCTGCAGGCCATCGACAACGCGTGTCTCATCCTCACTAACATAAAAGACACCGTTGATGTGCGGCCAGCTTTCGATATCTCTGAACGGATACTCTTCAGGCGTATTCAATAACAGCACGCGGATATTATTGTTTTTCCTGCTTAAGATATCCTGCCAGTAATGGATAAGCTTTTTATCCGCCTCCATCATATCGAAAAGAATAATACTGCCAGTAGCAATATCGTCGAAAGAACGTTGAATGTTATGCAATTTCCCGTTCAGTGACAGCGTATGCTTGAGATGCTGTAATAAGGCCGTAGCTTGTAAAGAAGGTTTGGTGATCAACAATAATGTATGACCATGGTAACTATGGACTTCATTAAACATGATGAAACCCCTTTTTTGGGACACCTGGCAGCTGCCCCCGTTATATTAACAGGGGCACCAGAAGTACTGACAGATGTTGCACTGCTGTGTGTAGAAGAAACCATATCCTCCGGCTGGAGGAAAAATAAAAAGCCAATCATGAACTGCTGATTTCAATCTAGCTATTACGATTTTTAAAGCAAGTGTTAAACATGTAACAGGATGTAAAAATAAATATTAACTTGTAAAAATTAGCTCGATAAATTGTTTGGATTTGATAAAAAAGTTGTACATATTGATATTCCTGCACAGATTTAAAAAATCATACAAATTATTATATGCTTTTGTTTTTTATGGATAATTACATTTGAATGGTCAGCCGCAATGAGTATGAGCGTCGGTCGGGTTCTAAGCCTCAGGTTACACTCTGTAAACGTCTTAAGAAATCGCGTCTTGTGTCACGACATTACGATATATTCTCTTTTTCGACGCTTAAGCGCAGCCGTAACAGCTGTTATGCAGCTAAAAGATATCCTTTCTTAATTTCTGACGATGCTCACCTCTGCAAAGTGATAAAACGCTTTATTAACTCTGCGAATTGACCCTTTTAATACTTTGGTATGACCGGGGAAATAAAAATACAACTGGCGGGTGAGATATTTAAATTGTTTCGGAAGACATACTCTTCATCGTAACGCGGCGTTAACAAATATTCACGATTGTTAACGCACTGTTATTAACGAGTGTCCAGGTCCAGGGTGACAACATGAAGAGCAAGCTGTTATTGATGTTAACATTGCTGGGTTCGCCTGGGGTAGTTTTCGCGGCAACATCTGATTTGGCGATTTCTGAATATAATTTCGCGGTTAATGAATTAAGCAGGTCTTCATATAACCAGTCGGCCATAATTGGACAGCAGGGCGTTAATAATAATGCCGCCGTCAGGCAGGATGGCTCGAAATTATTATCCGTTGTCTCACAAGAGGGCGGATATAATCGTGCAAAGGTAGATCAATCAGGCAGTTATAATGCTGCTTATATTGAGCAAACCGGCAACTCGAATGATGCAAGTATCACACAAGCAGCATACGGTAATACCGCGATGATTATCCAGAAAGGTTCTGGTAATAAAGCGAGCATTGCGCAGTACGGTACACAGAAAACAG
The DNA here is from genome assembly GCA_002469605.1 of Leclercia sp. UBA7405. Taxonomy (GTDB): domain Bacteria; phylum Pseudomonadota; class Gammaproteobacteria; order Enterobacterales; family Enterobacteriaceae; genus Enterobacter. The sequence goes on along the minus strand of DKMV01000153.1, from coordinate 4,207 downwards.
CAGTTGTAGTGCAGAGACAGTCGCAAATGGCTATTCGCGTTATTCAACGCTAACTATGCGCGGCACTTAAATCAATCCGATGGGGGTTTACCATGAAACTTTTAAAAGTGGCAGTTATTGCAGCGATCGTAGTTTCTGGCAGTGCTATGGCAGGGTCTGTTCCACAATGGGGTGGCGGCAATGGTGGTAATAACGGCGGCGGCAATAATAATGGCCCTGATTCAACCCTGAGCATTTACCAGTACGGTGGCAATAACTCCGCGCTTGCACTGCAAACTGATGCCCGTGACTCTGAAGTGACTATTCGTCAGAGCGGTTTCAGTAACGGTGCAGATGTTGGCCAGGGCGCTGACGACAGCACCATCGAGCTGACCCAACAGGGCTTCGGCAACAACGCCACTATCGACCAGTGGAATGCGCGTGATGCAGAAATCACCGTATCTCAGAGCGGCGGTCGCAACGCCGCAGCCGTTGACCAGACTGCTAACGGCTCTTCTGTGCTGGTACAGCAGGTTGGTTTCGGCAACAACGCCACAGCTCATCAGTACTAATTCCGAATCTGTGCTACAAAAAAACAGGGCATATGCCCTGTTTTTTTTCGGGGGTGATTTATGAATACGCTCGTTCTTCTCGCCGCGCTTTCCAGTCAGATAACCTTTCAGACCTCCCAGGAAAACGGCATGTTGACCATTATTCCCCAGGTGACGCTCACCGAGTCTTGCCAGTGTCAGGTGCAAATCCTCACCTCGCGCAGCGGACAGGGAGGGCAGAGCACCTCGCAACAGCGCAATACGCTTTCGCTTCCTGCGAATCAAACGATCGAGCTGAGCCGCGTCACCGTAAATGCCGGGCCCGACGACGCAATTAACGTGATGGTAACGGTCTCAGACGGCAAATCATTGCACTTATCGCAACAGTGGACGTCGGCGACGCCACGCAGCTAAATCATTCATGAAATCAATATATTATATTCGCTGGCAAGAGTTTGTTTTGCTGTATATGCTGATTTTACAGGTATCGCCGATGCCTGTTCACAGGCTCGTACCGGAGCTTGTGTTTTAATCATCACGGACGATTATCATTAAGGGTTGTTCTAATGGTTACGTCAGCCATCAAAAATCTCTCTGGCCTGTGCGGTTTGTTTATGATTTCCGCCTCTGCCTTTTCTGCCAGCCAGTCCAATAGTACCGTCCTTCATATTACCGGACAGATAGTCGCCGATCCCTGTAACGTCCTTCCTGGCGAGCGCGATATCCAGGTTACCTGCCCGCAGGATGGAAAATTACGTACCCATAACGTCAGTTACCGCGCTGCCAGCAATACTGCCGTGAGCGCGGGCAACGTGGACGTCAGCATGCAGTACCTCAATCCAGAGCGCAGCCTCGCCATCCTTAAGGTTGAATATCGTTAATTCTGAAAGCGGGAAGAGAGCCAAATCTTCCCTTTAACTCCCACCTGCCTGGGGTACAATTACAAGAAAAACCGCCAGCAGAGGTTCACTATGCAAGCGCGAATTGAAGTCGTACAGGGTGATATCACGACACTGCATGTTGATGTGGTGGTCAATGCCGCTAATCCATCGCTGATGGGCGGGGGCGGCGTCGATGGCGCCATTCATCGCGCCGCCGGGCCGGCGCTGCTCGAGGCCTGCAAGCGCGTGCGCCAGCAGCAGGGGGAGTGCGCGCCCGGTCAGGCGGTCATTACACTTGCGGGGGATCTCCCGGCCAAAGCGGTGATCCATACCGTGGGTCCCATCTGGCACGGCGGCGAGCAGCACGAGCCCCGTATTCTGGAAGATGCCTACCGCAACAGCCTTAACCTGGCGGCGGCCAACGGCTACCAGTCCATCGCTTTTCCGGCTATCAGTACCGGCGTATACGGGTTCCCGCGTGTCGCTGCAGCGGAAATCGCGGTAAACACGGTTTCGGAATATCTCACCCGCAAGCATCTGCCGGAGCGGGTATACTTTGTCTGCTATGATGAAGAAAATACCCGGTTATATCAGCGACTCCTTACGCAACGAGGACAAGAACCCGACGCATAACACGCGACTTGGTCGCGCCATTGCGCCGGTCAGTTCGGCCCATCCGGGCCTCTGTGGGTTGCTTCCCCTGGACAACAGTCTGGACGCCTTCGCCTGCCGCTATCGGCTGGTAGAAATGGCAGAAAAAACTCTGGATGTGCAATATTACATCTGGGAAAACGACATGTCCGGAAGACTGCTTTTTTCGGTGCTGCTCTCCGCCGCCACCCGCGGCGTGCGGGTGCGCCTGCTGCTGGATGATAACAACACCCAGGGGCTGGACGAGATGCTCTGCCTGCTGGATGCGCATCCTAATATTGATGTTCGTCTCTTTAACCCTTTCTCCTTCCGTACCCTGCGTGCGCTGGGCTACCTGACTGATTTTGCCAGGCTTAACCGGCGCATGCACAACAAGTCTTTTACCGTCGACGGCGAGGTCACCATTATTGGCGGACGCAACGTGGGCGATGCCTACTTTGGTGCCGGCGAGGAGCCGCTGTTTTCCGATCTGGACGTCATGGCTATCGGGCCGGTGGTACAGAACGTTACCGACGATTTTGAACGCTACTGGAACTGCGCCTCGGTCTCTAGCCTCAAACAGGTGCTGGAGCTTTCTCAGACCGAGATCGAGCTAAAAATCCATCCGCCGGAGGAGTGGTACCGGGGCGATATCACTCGTCGTTACCTTGATAAGCTGGCCTCAAGCGAATTTATCACCCACCTTGAGGCCGGAGATTTGCCCCTGATCTGGGCCAAAACCCGCCTGCTGAGTGACGATCCGCGTAAAGGGCAGGGGAGGGCAAAACGCCACTCCCTGCTGCCCCAGCGTCTTCTCGACGTAATGGGGTCGCCAACCCGCCAGATCGATATTATCTCTGCTTACTTTGTTCCTACTCGCGCCGGCGTGGCGCTGCTGCTGCAGATGGTGCGTAAAGGGGTTAAGGTGGCCATTCTTACCAATTCGCTGGCCGCGAACGACGTTTCCGTGGTGCATGCGGGTTACGCGCGCTGGCGCAAAAAATTGCTGCGACACGGTATTGAGCTTTATGAGCTAAAGCCAATGCGCGAGGGGCCGCCGGTGGTACATGACCGGGGCTTAACGGGGAACTCGGGTTCCAGCTTACATGCCAAAACTTTCAGTATTGATGGCGAGACGGTGTTTATTGGTTCCCTGAACTTCGATCCGCGCTCAACCATGCTCAATACCGAAATGGGTTTCGTAATTGAAAGCCAGCCGCTGGCACAGCTTATTCATCAGCGCTTTTCCCGTAGCCAGCGCCAGGAGGCGTGGCAGCTACGGCTGGATCGCTTTGGACGGCTGAACTGGATTGAACGTAAAGGCGATGAAGAGATCGTGCACAAGAAAGAGCCAAAAACCCGCTTCTGGCAGCGGATGATGGTGCGCCTGGCCTACTGGCTACCGGTGGAGTGGCTGCTGTAATTAGCGGCGCCGGCTTAACGCCGGCAACCGCATTAGCTGGCAGTAGAGTTAATGCTCTCCGCTTTGTTTTGCGGCTTGCCGGAAAAGAGGAAGCGCAGCAGCGGAATACGCAGATGGATTTCGTACAGCACAATCGCCAGTCCCACCACGAACACGAGCCCGGTGATAAAACCCAGCAAATTTGAGCTGATATGTGGCGTAATGTAAGCGCCAAAGAACAGCGTCAGCGGATGGTGCACCAGATAGATAAAGAGCGAGGCGTTAACAAAATAGGTAACGCGGGAAGATTTAAAATTCAGCAGGCGATGGCCCAGCGCGAAGACCACATTGACCATCCACAGTCCCAGCACCATGGTGATGACGCTTTCGGTTTCATACATCCACGCATCGCCGCTGCCATATTTCTGATTAAGCAGATAGGCAACAAACGCCAGCGCCGCGCCCAGGGTGCACCAGCGCGACGGGGTAGTGAAGATGGCCTTCAGCTGCGGATGCACAAACGCCAGCGCCCCGAGCAGGTAGAACGGCAGATAGTAGAGCGTCTGCATCACGATAAAGTTAAACATGCCGTCGCTCAGGATCGGCGGCCAGAGGAGCAGCAGCGTGCGGCGAACGGCCGCATAGGCGATACCGAGCAGCAGGAACAGAATAGAAAGCTTGCCGAGGGTAATGCTGGCAAAGGGGCTCCGGGCGTTGCGGGCCAGACGACGGCGCAGGCCGCTAAAAATCCACAGGCTGACGGT
>DKMV01000327.1:630-8679 GCA_002469605.1 Leclercia sp. UBA7405 | reverse complement strand
TCTGCCGACCTGATCTCCATCGGGCCGATGCTGCAGGGTATGCGCAAGCCGGTGAACGACCTGTCTCGTGGCGCGCTGGTAGACGACATCGTCTACACCATCGCCCTGACCGCGATCCAGTCTTCACAGCAGCAGTAAGCTTTACAGTGCAAAAAAGGCGACCATCTGGTCGCCTTTTTTATTGCCTGCAAAATAGCGGTCAGGCTTCTTCTTTTTTCGCCGGCTCGTTGCTGGCATTGCGGCTCATCCACAGCGCCAGCGCCTTCAGGGAGTCGGCGGTAAACTCATCACAGCGGGTGGTGATCTCTTCTGGCGTCATCCAGCTCACCTCGCTGACCTCCTCCTCCTGCAGGGCGAAGGGGCCGTGGGAGACACAGCTAAACAAGCTGCCCCACACGCGGCAGTGCTCGTCTTCAAAATAGAACTGGCCGTGTTCGGCGAAGGGAACGCCGGCGATCCCCAGCTCCTCTTCCGCTTCGCGGCGCGCAGAGTCAAGAAGCTGCTCATCGGCCTGCACCACGCCGCCAGCGGTGGCATCGAGCATCCCCGGCATGAAATCTTTTATTTCTGTACGGCGCTGAACCAGAATTTTACCCATCCCATCATGCACAACGATATAGGTTGCGCGATGACGCAAACGCTGCGCGCGCATCTGCTCGCGGCTCGCCTGTGCAATCACCTCGTTGTCTTCGCTGACAATATCAACCCACTCTGTACTTGCCAAATGACTCTGCTCCACCATCGGGGAAACCTTCTCTATTAAGCGCTCTCGCGGCGCGTTTACGGTTGGGGTGTAACTTACGGATTAATCTCGGTCTGCGCAATAACCTGATTATCATTCAGCGCCATAACGCACAAATGGCTTCCTTCCAGCATGCCGTAACTCGCCGGGAAGCCCCCTTTTGGAATGCTGACTGAACCGGGGTTGAAGTGGACTATCTCGCCGCGCTTTTCCGCCACCGGAATATGAGTATGACCGTAAACCAGCACATCGCCAGCATTCAGCGGCGGCTCTTTTTCCGCGCCAAACAGATGACCGTGGGTCAAAAACAGGCGGCGGTTTTCCAGCAGGATCTGCTGCCAGGGGGCGGTAAGGGGGAAATGGAGCAGCATCTGATCCACTTCGCTGTCGCAATTGCCGCGCACGGCAATAATACGCGACGCAATGGGGTTAAGGCGTTCTGCTACCTGCGCCGGGGCATACCCTTCGGGCAGGGCATTGCGCGGACCGTGGTTGAGCACATCACCCAGAATTATCAGCCATTGCGCACCGCTTTGGGCAAAACGCTCCAGCACGCGTTCGGTTGCGGGCAGCGAGCCGTGAATATCCGATGCAAACATTAGCTTCATCGCAAACTCCTTTAATAGCACTTGCGCCCATTTTACCTCAATTGCGCGGGCTTATCAGTCCGGACGCTTCGCCGACAGCGCCACGTAGCGCTGCACCGAGGCACGCTGCCACTGGAAGGCGGCATAGTCCGCCAGCGGCTGCGGAACCGCGTCGCCGTTCAGTACCAGGCGATTGAGCATCAGCGCCAGGTCGGTATCGGCAATGCACCATTCGCCAAACAAATTCTGCTGACCGTGCGCCAGCAGGGAAGTGGCGGTATCAAAAAGTTTAGCGGCCGCCTTCTGCCCTTCCGCGCTGAGTGCCGGTTTTTTCGCGCCATTAAAGACCACATCGGTGGATCGCTCTTCGCGAATGGGGCCGAGATCGCTACGCAACCATGCCTGAATCTGGCGAGCCCGGGCGCGTTTTTGCAGATCGTGAGGATAGATACGCTCCCATTCCGGCGGCGCGAAGCGCTCTTCCAGATACTCGTCGATGGCCGAGGACTCGCTGAGCTCAAAGCCTTCGATCTCCAGCACCGGCACGCGACGGGTCAGCGCATAGCCCTGCCACTGCGGGCTGAGGTGCTCGCCGCGATCGAGGTTAACGGTTTTGACAGCAAAGGGGACCCCTTTCTCCGCCAGCGCAACGTAAACGCTCATCACGTAAGGAGAAAAGTAATCGGCATCGGACCACAGGGTTATCGCAGGTTGGCTCATGGCACTCTCGCAGGCTGTTGGGTTTTCATCAAAATATAACCTCTTTGCCCGGCTGTCACTTGATGAAAACTCACGATTTATCATCACCACCTATACTCGATCCTGTGATGCGAACATTGTTATAACAGGAGTTGTAATGATTGACCTCTACTATGCCCCCACCCCGAACGGCCAAAAGATTTTCCTGTTTCTGGAAGAGGCCCAGCTGGATTACCGCCCGATTCCCGTGGAGATCAGCAGGGGCGAACAGTTCCAGCCCGAATTCCTCGCGATTTCACCGAACAATAAAATTCCGGCCATCGTCGATCATGCCCCTGAAGATGGCGGCGCGCCCCTGAGCCTGTTTGAGTCGGGCGAAATTCTGCTCTACCTGGCAGAAAAGACGGGCAAACTGCTGAGCGGAGAGTTGCGTGAGCGGCACGTTACGCTCCAGTGGCTATTCTGGCAGGTGAGCGGGCTTGGGCCGATGCTCGGGCAGAGCCACCATTTTAATTATCACGCTCCTCAGCCAATCCCCTACGCCATAGAGCGCTTCCAGGTTGAAACCCAGCGGCTGTACAACGTGCTGAATAAACGACTGGAGAAATCGCCCTGGCTCGGTGGGGATCACTACAGCATTGCCGATATCGCCTGCTGGCCCTGGGTAAATGGCCACGTGCGCCAGCGCGTTGACCTGGCGACCTGGCCGGCGGTGAACAACTGGTTTGAGCGCATTCGCACCCGTCCGGCAACCGGGCTGGCGATGCAGAAAGCGCAGCAGTTATAAGCGTTTTCTGGTGCATCCTCATGTATTATGGTGGCGATCATGACACGGAGGAAGCCTGCAATGTCCCGGCAAGACGCAATAATCAGAATTAAAAATTTACGCCTGCGCACTTTTATCGGTATCAAAGAAGAGGAGCGCGCCAATCGTCAGGATATTGTCATTAATGTGACTATCCATTATCCCGCCGATAAAGCGCGCGCCAGCGAAGATATCAATGATGCGCTGAACTACCGCACCATTACCAAGAGCATTATCCAGCTGGTTGAAAATAACCGTTTTTCTTTGCTGGAAAAATTAACTCAGGATGTGCTCGACATCGCACGCGAACATCACTGGGTCACCTATGCTGAGGTCGAGATCGATAAACTTCACGCGCTGCGTTATGCCGACTCCGTCTCTATGACGTTAAGCTGGCAGAGCTAAGCGCAACCCTGGAGGTTGTATGAAGATTCTGCTCACCGGTGGCACCGGCCTGATTGGCCGCCATCTTATCCCCCGCCTGCAGCAGTTGGGCCACGCCGTTACCGTGGTGACGCGCAGTCCGGAAAAAGCGCGCCAGAGGCTCGGCAGCCAGGTGGATATCTGGAAGGGGCTGGCGGAGCAGAAGAATCTTGATGGCTTTGACGCCGTTATCAACCTTGCGGGTGAGCCTATCGCCGACAAGCGCTGGACCGACGATCAGAAGCAGCGTTTATGCAACAGCCGCTGGCAACTCACCCAGCGGTTGGTTGATCTCATCAAGGCTAGTGAAAACCCGCCGTCGGTGCTGATTTCCGGCTCGGCGGCGGGCTATTACGGCGATCTTGGCGAAGTGGTTGTTACCGAAGAGGAGCCACCGCATAACGAATTTACCCATAAACTCTGCGCCCGCTGGGAGCAGATCGCCTGCGGCGCGCAAAGCGACAAGACCCGGGTCTGCCTGCTGCGCACCGGCGTGGTACTGGCGCCGAAAGGCGGCATTCTGGCGAAGATGCTGCCGGTCTTTAAGCTCGGCCTTGGCGGCCCGATTGGCAATGGCCGTCAGTATCTGGCCTGGATCCATATCGACGATATGGTCAACGGTATTCTCTGGCTGCTGGATAACGATCTGCGCGGCCCGTTCAATATGGTCTCCCCCTACCCGGTACGCAACGAGCAGTTTGCTCACGCCCTCGGCCACGCCCTGCATCGCCCGGCGGTAATTCGCGCCCCGGCCACGGCGGTACGCCTGATGATGGGGGAATCGGCGGTGCTGGTGCTGGGCGGGCAGCGCGCCCTGCCAAAACGCCTCGAGGCGGCGGGCTTCGCGTTCCGCTGGCACGATCTGGAAGAGGCCCTGTCAGATGTAGCGGGTTAAGCTCCGCGGCCGGGTATGGTACTTTATTTCGCCTGACTCTCTGTATGGGCATGACTATGGCGATAATTACCACACCCCGGCTCACCCTCTCCCCTTTTGAACCCGCCGACTGGCCCTTTTTCCGCAGCCTGCGGGAAGACCCCGCCATCATGCGCTTTATGGCCGCCATTGCTCCCGAGAAAGAGACCCGACGCCTGTTTGCCCTGCGCCTGGCAGAGCCGCACCTCTTTGTGATCCGCCAGCATGACGATGAGACGCCGCTGGGGGATATTGGCCTGCGAATCAGCGAGCACCATCCCGAAGAGGCGGATATCGGCTATACCATTGTTCCTCAGGCCCAGGGGAAGGGGTTTGCCAGCGAGGCGCTGCGGGCGGTATGCGAGTATGCCTTTGCCCGCGCCGGAGTTAAGGCGATAAATGCGTACGTACTGGCGGATAACGGCGGCTCGGTGCGGGTATTAGAGAAAGCGGGATTTGTGCGCACCCAGGTGCTGGAACAGGCGTATGAGATCAACGGGGAGTGGTTTGATGACTGGGTGTATCGGCTGGAGCTAATGCCTTCAGCAACCAAATGAAGCCTGTTATGGGCACCGTCCTCCCCCTCTCCCTTGAGGGAGAGGGCCGGGGTGAGGGGGAACATGCGGCTACGGCGGTGGTTCCGTTCACTTCACGTTCCCTGCTTTTCTGTTCCACCTGAACCGGTGAACGTGCCAGGGTGGTGGCTCATCGCCACCACCCTGGCAACCCGGGCTACCGGCAAAGAAAATCGCCGCTTCGCGGTACCCTCAGCTTATGCCCTCCGGCTATCGGGTCGGGTGTGATCCTACATCCCTGTAGGTCACGCCCTCTCGGCGCATCCATGCGCCTCGCCCCGGCCTGCGGTCAACGCTTCGGCGATTTTCAGCCGGACCAGGGCGTCGCTGTAATAATGTTATTTTATTACGCAACGCTACCGCTGTAGGAAAAAGCATAACTACTTCAACGATCCCTTCAAAAACTGCTGCAACCGCGGGCTTTTCGGATTCGCCAGCACCTCATCCGGATGCCCCTGCTCCTCGATCTTCCCCTGATGCAGAAAAATAACGTGGTTAGAAACGTTACGGGCAAAGCCCATCTCGTGCGTCACCACCACCATGGTTTTCCCCTCTTCGGCGAGCTGCTGCATAATGCGCAGCACTTCACCCACCAGCTCCGGATCCAGCGCGGAGGTCGGTTCGTCAAAGAGCAGCACTTCCGGCTCCATCGCCAGCGCGCGGGCGATGGAGACACGCTGCTGCTGACCGCCGGAGAGATGCACTGGATATTTAATCTGCTGGCGCGCGTCGATGCCCACTTTCGCCAGGTACTTCTCCGCCCGGGCGCGGGCCTCCTGCTTGCTTAGGCCCAGTACCTGAATCGGCGCTTCCATCACGTTCTCCAGCACCGTCATGTGGCTCCAGAGGTTAAAATGCTGGAACACCATGGTCAGACGGGTACGCAGCAGACGCAGCTGGTGCTTATCCGCTACCTTCAGCTGGCCGTCTTTATCACGCACCAGGTTGATGTTCTCGCCGCTCACCACAATGGAGCCTTCGCTCGGCTTTTCGAGGAAGTTAATGCAGCGCAGGAAGGTACTCTTCCCGGAACCGGACGAGCCGATAATACTGATCACATCGCCCGCGTTGGCCTGCAGCGAGACCCCTTTCAGCACTTCATGTTCGCCGTAGCGCTTGTGCAAATCGATAACGTTTAGTTTGTTCTCAGCCATCATGTTCTCAGTGCGACGAAGTAGGTTTGATATGCTGCAGCCAGCGTTTTTCCGCCTTGCGGAAGAGGCTAATCAGGACATAGGAGATAATCAGGTACAGCACGGCGGCGATGCCGAATGCGGTAAAGGGCTGATAGGTGGCCGAGTTAATATCCCGGGCAATTTTCAGCAGATCCGGCACGGTGGCGGTAAAGGCCAGCGCCGTGGAGTGCAGCATCAGGATCACTTCGTTGCTGTAGGCCGGCAGCGCAATACGCAGCGCCGAAGGCAAAATAATGCAGCGGTAGAGCTTCACCGATGAGAAGCCATAGGCGCGCGCCGCCTCAATTTCACCGTAAGGCACAGAGCGGATCGCCCCGGCAAAAATTTCGGTGGTATAGGCGCAGGTATTAAGCGTCAGCGCCAGCACGGTACAGTTCAGCCCGCTGCGGAAGAAGGCGTTCAGCATTTCGGTGCCCTTCACGATCTCAAGCGTATACATACCGGAGTAGAACACCAGCAGCTGGACGTACAGCGGCGTACCGCGAAAGATGTAGGTAAAGAGCCAGATCGGGAAGCGGATAAATTTGTTGTTCGACACGCGGCCGATGGCAAGAAACACCGCCAGAATGCCGCCCATCACCACGGATGAAATCAGCAGCCACAGGGTGATGGCTACGCCGGTAAAACGATAGCCGTCGGTCCACAGCAGCGATTTCCAGTACTCCTGAATAATCTCGATCACAGGTCAGCCCTCTTCACACCCACGGAGTAGCGACGCTCGAGCAGAAGCAGTACACCATTGGAGACGGTGGTAAACACCAGATAAATCACGCCGCAAACGACGGCGAAGTAAAAGGGTTCCCAGGTGCTTTTCCCGGCCAGCTGGGTGGCTTTGACCACATCCTCCAGCCCCAGCAGCGAAACCAGCGCCGTGGCTTTCAGGATAACCTGCCAGTTATTGCCGATGCCCGGCAGCGCGAAGCGCATCATGGCCGGAAACATAATGCGGCGGAAGGTCTGGGATGAGGTAAAACCAAAGGCGGTGGCCGCCTCGATATGGCCTTTTGGCACCGCCAGGTAGGCACCGCGAAAGGTTTCCGTAAAGTAGGCGCCGTAGATAAAGCCCAGGGTGATGATACCGGCCACCATGGGATCGATATCGATCTGACCCATGCCGACGGCATCGGTAATCCCATTCAGGGCGATTTGCAGGCCGTAGAAGATCAGCAGCATCAACACCAGGTCAGGCACGCCGCGAATCAGGGTGGTGTAACCTTCAAAAATCAGCGCCAGAGCGCGGTTGGCCGAAAGCTTTGCCCCCGCCCCCGCAAGGCCTATCAGCACCGCCAGTACTACGGAGCTGATCGCCAGCTCCAGGGTGACCAGCGCCCCTTGTAAAATAACGCCAGAAAATCCGTACAGCATACCGCCCGCCCTGTCGTGAGTGTGGTAGTCCGTGTCTTATCCCCTCCCGCTTTGGGAGGGGCCGCACGTTATTAAGCGGGCTTAACCGCCGTATACGTCGAAATCAAAATACTTTTTGGCGAGCTTCTCATAGGTGCCATCGGCACGCATCTCGGCAAAGGCTTTATTCAGCGCTTCACGCAGTTCGTTGTCTTCTTTGCGCAGCCCCATACCGGTGCCCACGCCGAATAGCTTCTCGTCTTTGATGGACGGGCCGCCGAATTTGTAATCTTTACCTACCGGCTGCTTCAGGAAGCCTTCGCTGGCGGCAACTTCGTCCTGGAAGGCGGCGTCGATGCGCCCGGCGGTCAGGTCGGCGTAGATATTCTCCTGGCCCTGATAAGAGACGATCTCAATCCCTTTTGGCGCCCAGTGCTCATTGCCGTAGGTTTCCTGCGTCGTGCCCTGCAGTACGCCCACGCGTTTGCCCTTCAGAGATTCCAGGGTCGGCTGAATATCGGCAGACTTCGCAACAACCAGACGGGAGTCCGCTGCATAGAGCTTGTCGGTAAAGGCAATTTCCTGCTGGCGTTTTTCGGTGATGGAGAGCGAGGACATAATGGCGTCGATTTTCTTCGCTTTCAGCGACGGGATCAGCGCATCCAGCGGATTCTCAACGAAGGTACACTCGGTTTTGATACGTTTGCACAGCTCTTTAGCTAGATCGATGTCAAAACCCACCAGTTCACCCTGCGCATTCTTCGA
>DKMV01000327.1:0-480 GCA_002469605.1 Leclercia sp. UBA7405 | reverse complement strand
CGCATTCTTCGATTCAAACGGGGCATAAGTTGGGTCAGTACCAATACGAACCTTTTGTGGAATTGCTGCGAATGCCGCGGTAGCGCTGGAAAAAGCCAGGGCCAGAGAAAGTGACAACACTAATTTCTTCATATCTATCCTCAACAGACTGTCTTCTTACGGGATTTTTACGACGACGGGGTTGGCGTTAATGTGCCATTAATCCCTGCGGCAAGGCAAAAGATTATCTCTGACATACGCAAAAAAGTGCATTACACCTGCTTAACTATGCACTTTATAACCAGCCAGGCACCTTTTCGGTTCACGCTTTTCCGTCGTGCACCACAATGGGTCGCCATTATGGTGCACACCCGTTAGTGTCGGTTAATCACCGTACACGTTGAAATCGAAATATTTCTTCGCCAGTTTGTCGTAGGTGCCGTCTTTGCGCAGCTCGTCAAAGGCCTTATCAAACGCGGCTTTGAGCTCGGTATCGTCTTT
>DKMV01000328.1 GCA_002469605.1 Leclercia sp. UBA7405 | reverse complement strand
CCTTTACTATGGAAAAAATCGAGAAACGCCTGACGGATCTCAGCGGTGCTCTTGCTCATAATTATCCTGAAATCAAGCTAACAAAATGTCATAGCCAGTCTTAACACAATGACAGTTGGACAGACCAGCTACTGGAAAAAGTGGGAATAAGATAAGTTTTCTTTTGAGGGAAGTAAAATCCCGCATGCGTTCAATCGGCAAAATTACGCCAGATCTCCTGAATATCTTCCATCAGGTAGCCGCGGTAGAGTAAAAAGCGCTGGACTTTAACTTTTTCTGAAAATTCCCGGGGTAAGGGTTCACCATATTTACGTACCGCCTGCTCCCGCGCCAGTTCGCTCCAGTCGATTTCACATTCACGCATTGCGCGTTCGGTGATTTCCCGGGGGATCCCTTTCTGATTCAGCTCCTGACGGATGCGCACCGGCCCATAGCCTTTACGACCGCGGCTGGTGATAAAGCGCGCCACGAAGCGGCTATCATCCAGATAGTTATGCTCGTAGCACCAGGCAATGACCCTGTCGTAATCTTCCTGGGTCGCGTCTATCTCTTCCGGTCCGTTCTTGCTCATTACCGGCGCCATCAGTTTGCGCCGCAACTCCTGTTCGCTGTGGTCGCGCACGCTCAGTATGCGTACCGCACGATCGAGCAGGCGGTTCCAGGCGGGGCGTCGTGGGGTTGATTCACTCATAAAGAACCTGCTGAATAACAAATGCAAAAAAGGGCCGCAATCGCAGCCCTTTTATTACATCAGGTGATTAGAAGTCTTCGTTGGTCTCTTCAACGTCTGCGGCATCCGCAGTGAAGTCTGGCTTAGAGTCCTGATTACTGAGAAGCAGATCGCGTACCTTCTTCTCAATCTCTTTCGCCGCCGCCGGGTTCTCTTTCAGCCAGGAGATAGCATTCGCTTTACCCTGACCAATCTTGTCACCGTTATAGCTGTACCAGGCGCCCGCTTTTTCGATCAGCTTTTCTTTCACGCCAAGGTCAACCAGCTCGCCGAAGAAGTTGATACCTTCGCCGTACATGATCTGGAACTCAGCCTGTTTAAACGGCGCCGCGATTTTGTTCTTCACAACTTTAACGCGGGTTTCGCTACCCACCACGTTATCGCCCTCTTTCACCGCACCGATACGGCGGATGTCGAGACGAACAGAGGCGTAGAATTTCAGCGCGTTACCACCGGTGGTGGTCTCCGGGTTACCGAACATCACACCAATTTTCATACGGATCTGGTTGATGAAGATCAGCAGGGTGTTGGACTGCTTCAGGTTACCGGCCAGCTTACGCATTGCCTGGCTCATCATACGTGCCGCGAGGCCCATGTGAGAGTCGCCGATTTCGCCTTCGATTTCTGCTTTCGGCGTCAGTGCTGCAACGGAGTCGACGATGATAACGTCAACGGCGCCTGAGCGAGCCAGCGCGTCACAGATTTCCAGCGCCTGCTCGCCGGTGTCCGGCTGGGAGCAGAGCAGGTTGTCGATATCAACGCCCAGCTTGCGGGCATAGACCGGGTCCAGCGCGTGCTCGGCATCAATAAACGCACAGGTTTTACCTTCGCGCTGCGCAGCAGCAACAACCTGCAGGGTCAGGGTGGTTTTACCTGAGGATTCCGGACCGTAGATTTCTACGATACGACCCATTGGCAGACCGCCTGCACCCAGTGCGATATCAAGAGAAAGCGAACCGGTGGAGATCGTTTCTACATCCATGGAACGGTCTTCGCCCAGGCGCATGATGGAGCCTTTACCGAATTGCTTTTCGATCTGGCCCAGTGCTGCCGCCAACGCTTTCTGTTTGTTTTCGTCGATAGCCATTATTACTCCTGTCATGCCGGGAGAAGCAACTGCGCTTCACCATGGACTTCTGTTTTGTTGAAGCAATTATACTGTATGCTCATACAGTACTTCAAGTGTTTTGTAGAAATTGTTGCCAGAGCGTTTCTAACGCATATTGCGTTGCCTGACGGCGTACGCTTTCCCGGTCTCCGCTAAAACATTCGCGTCGGGTAATGCCCTCGCCCTGCGCGGTGGCAAAGCCAAACCAGACCGTACCAACGGGCTTGAGATCGCTGCCGCCATCCGGCCCGGCCACACCGCTAATGGAGATGGCGTAATCAGCACGAGCGGCGCGCAGTGCGCCAATAGCCATCTCGATGACCACCGGCTCGCTCACCGCGCCGTGCTCTTCCAGGGTCGGTTCACGCACCCCAATCATCTGGGCTTTGGCTTCATTACTGTAGGTAACAAACCCGCGTTCAAACCAGGCGGAACTGCCCGCAATATCCGTTATTACCTTTGCCACCCAGCCGCCGGTGCAGGACTCGGCGGTGGTAAGGGTTGCGCCGCGCTGTTTTAACGCCAGGCCGACGCTTTCGCTGAGCTGCATTAATTCATGGTCAGTCATCATCGCTTTTGGCTCCTGAAAAACATGCAGCACAAGATAGCACTTTCGTAAGAGATATGGGGACGCGCTACCGTTTTTACGAGGGGGCTTCAGAAAAAGCCGGTACAGAAGCACCGGCTTTTTTACAAGGTTTAAACATTATTGCCGCAGAGCGTTACTGGCTAAACGGAGAAGCTGCCGGCACGCGCGCCAGCGCTACCGCCTGCCCCAGCTGCCACACCGCCATTGCATAGTGGGTGCTGTGGTTATAGCGGGTGATGGTGTAGAAGTTCGGCAGACCGTACCAGTACTGATAACCGGTGCCAATATCCAGCCGCAGCAGGCTCGCCTGCTGATGATCGCCCAGAGACTGCATCGGGGTTAAGCCCGCCGCCGCCAGTTGGGAGACGCTGTATTTGGTCTTAAAGCCATTTTCCAGGCCGGGAGCCTGGCCGTTGGCCTGCACCGCCACCGGATCGCCTTTCACCCAGCCGTGCTCTTTAAAGTAGTTGGCCACGCTGCCGATGGCATCCACCGGATCCCACAGGTTGATGTGGCCGTCGCCGTTGAAGTCCACCGCGTACTGCTTATAGGAAGAAGGCATAAACTGGCCGTAGCCCATCGCGCCGGCAAAGGATCCCTTCAGATCCAGCGGATCGTCCTGCTCGTCGCGTGCCATCAGCAGGAAGGTCTCCAGCTCGGAAGAGAAGTACTCGGCGCGGCGCGGGTAGTTAAAGGAGAGGGTTGCCAGCGCGTCCAGAATGCGCGTTTTGCCCATGACGCGGCCCCAGCGGGTCTCCACGCCGATAATGCCAACGATAATCTCCGGCGGCACGCCGTAAACCTGCCACGCGCGGTTCAGCGCATCTTCGTTCTGATTCCAGAACGCCACACCATTCTGCACGTTATCCGGGGTAATAAACTGTTTGCGATAGCGTAACCAGGCGCCGTTCGGGCCGGTTGGCACCTGTGCCGACGGGGCTTGTCTGTCCATCAGGCGCAGCACGTAGTCCAGACGTTTGGCCTGGGAGAGGATCTCCTGCAACTGCTGTTTGTTAAAGCCGTGCTTGCTCACCATCTTATCGATGAACTGTTGAGCCGCGGGGTTATTAGCGAAGTCCCCGCCCAACTGCATCACATTGTGCTGTGGCTCCAGCAGGAAGCCGCCTGAAGGGGCACCCGCCGTCTGTTGAACTTCCTCTGTTTTCGGTTTGCTGCTACAGGCAGCCAGCATAATCAGCGCAGGCAACAGCGCTGCATAACGACGCTTAAACATGACACATCCATTGAACGAATTCGATAAGTGGCAAGTATGGTAAAGCATCCGCAACACCACAAGGAAGCGGTTCTGTGGTGGTGCGCAAAATCTTTTATCGTTATCCATGAACGTCACAGGGTAATGCACTATGATAGGCCGCCCCGCCCGCTGTGGCAGAGGGCTTTGAAGGATCGTAACCGGAGAAAAAAATGAGTGATTTTCTGTTAAACGCGGGCCGTCAAACCCTGATGCTGGAGCTACAGGAAGCCAGCCGTCTGCCGGAGAGGCTGAACGAGGCGTTTGTACGCGCGGCCAACACCCTTATTGAGTGCCAGGGCAAGGTTGTCGTCTCAGGCATCGGTAAATCGGGCCATATCGGCAAGAAGATTGCCGCCACGCTCGCCAGCACCGGCACGCCCGCCTTTTTTGTCCACGCCGCCGAAGCGCTGCATGGCGATCTGGGGATGATCGAAAGCCGCGATGTGCTGCTGTTTATCTCCTACTCCGGTTCGGCGAAAGAGCTGGATCTGATTATTCCCCGCCTGCAGGAAAAATCCGTTGCCCTGCTGGCGATGACCGGTAAAACCCGCTCGCCGCTGGCGCTGGCCGCGAAGGCAGTGCTGGATATCTCGGTCGAGCGTGAAGCCTGCCCGATGCACCTGGCCCCCACATCCAGCACGGTAAATACTCTGATGATGGGCGACGCTCTGGCCATGGCTGTGATGCAGGCGCGCGGCTTTAATGAAGAGGATTTCGCCCGCTCTCACCCGGCAGGCGCCCTCGGGGCTCGTCTGTTAAATAGAGTGCATCACCTGATGCGCACCGGCGATGCCATCCCGCAGGTGAAGCTTACCACCAGCGTAATGGACGCCATGCTCGAACTGAGCCGCACCGGGCTTGGGCTGGTGGCGGTCTGCAATGAAGACGGGCAGGTAGAGGGGGTCTTTACCGACGGCGACCTGCGCCGCTGGCTGGTGGGCGGCGGCAGGCTGGAGGCAATAGTCAACGAGGCCATGACCCGGGGCGGCCTGACGCTTAACGCCGAAAGCCGCGCTATCGAGGCCAAAGAGATCTTAATGAAGCGCAAAATCACCGCCGCCCCGGTGGTGGATGAGCAGGGTAAACTCTGCGGCGCTATCAACCTGCAGGACTTCTACCAGGCCGGGATTATCTAGCCCTTCAGCCCCAGACGTTTCGCCAGCCGGTGCAGGTTGGCGACGTCCATCTCCAGTGCCCGGGCGCAGGCCGCCCAGCTGCGGTTGTTCTGCTCCAGCGCACGGGTAATCCTCTGCCGCTGAAACTCGTCGGTGGCATCGCGTAAATTTTTATGGCTCAGCGCCGGCGCATCCTGGGTAACAACAGGGGTCATGTCATCATGCAGCGCGAAATGGCGGGCGTGGATCACCACCTCGTCGCCGTGGCGGGTCGCACGCGCCAGCACCACCGCCCGGTGGATAGCATGTTCCAGCTCGCGCACGTTACCGGGCCAGCCGTAGCTCAGCAGGTGTTTACGCGCGCCGGGGCTTAACACCACCCGGGAAAGGCCCATCTTCAGGCGGCACTGTTCGCAGAAAAAGCCCGCCAGCAGCACCACATCTTCGCCGCGCTCGCGCAGGGGCGGGACAAAGAGCGGGAACACGCTAAGCCGGTGGAACAGGTCGGCGCGGAAATTGCCGGCCACCACCTCCTCGCGCAGGTCGCGGTTAGTGGCGGCCAGCACCCGCACGTCCACTCTCAGACTGCGGTCGTCCCCTACCCGCTGGATATCGCCATATTGCAGAACGCGCAGCAGCTTGGCCTGCAGGGCCAGCGACAGCTCGCCGATCTCATCGAGGAACAGCGTGCCGTTATCGGCCATCTCAAACTTGCCGCTGCGGTTGCTGATGGCCCCGGTAAAGGCCCCTTTTACGTGCCCGAAAAGCTCGCTCTCCGCCACGCTCTCCGGCAGCGCCGCGCAGTTGAGATAGACCAGCGGATTCACCGCCCGGGGCGAGGCCTCGTGAATGGCTTTCGCCACCAGCTCTTTGCCCGTGCCGGTCTCGCCGCTGATCAGCACGTTCAGATCGGAGGCGGCCACAATCTCAATCTCTTTTTTCAGCTGCAGCATGCCCGGCGAGAGGCCAATCATCTCGGTGTGGGCCACCTGCTCAAAGGCCGCCGGGCTGCCGGGCATGATGTTCTGGCTCTCCAGCTGTTCGATCAACAGCGCATTGTTCAGCGCCCCGGACGCCAGGGCGGCAATCAGCCGCAGCTCCTCGTCGCTGAAGGTATCGAACTGATCCGGCGACATACCGTCGAGGGTGAGCGCGCCAATCAGGTTCTGCCCGGCAAAGAGCGGCAGGCCAATACAGGCATGCACCTTCAGGCTCTCCTGACCGGGGATCAGGCCGTCGTAAGGGTCAGGCAGATCGCTGTCTGCCGGGAAGCGCACCACGTCCCCGGCGCGGGCGATGGTTTCAAGGCGCGGATGGCCCTCGAGGGTGAAGCGCCGCCCCAGCACGTCCTGAGCCAGCCCGTCGATAGCCAGCGGAATAAACTGCCGCCCTTCGTAGCGCAGCAGCGCCGAGGCGTCGCACGCCAGCACGTGGCGCAGGGTGGAGATCAGGCGCTGAAAGCGGTCCTGATGGCCGATACCGGTTTGCAATTCAATGGCGATCTTCGCCAGTACATCTACGGAAAAGCTCATAGGCGCCTCACTGTCTTTTTGACAATGAATAATGTCATTTTGACAGCTTCAATGATAGTCATAATGACTACTCATTGTGGAGTAAAAATCATTAAAACCATATAAATCAAATAATTAAAAAGTTGGCACGCAACTTGATATAGGTAAAACATCTTTTTATGAACATGCCGTACTAAATATCGAGGTTGCTATGTCTATTCTGGTTAAAAATAACATTCATTGGGTTGGCCAACGTGACTGGGAAGTCCGTGACTTCCACGGCACCGAATACAAAACGCTGCGCGGCAGCAGCTACAACAGCTATCTCATTCGCGAAGGTAAAAACGTTCTGATCGATACCGTCGATCATAAATTCAGCCGCGAGTTCGTGCAGAACCTGCGTAGCGAAATCGATCTGAACGATATCGACTATATCATTATCAACCATGCGGAAGAGGACCATGCGGGCGCGCTGACCGAGCTGATGTCCCATATCCCGAACACGCCGATTTACTGCACCACTAACGCTATCGATTCTATTAACGGTCATCACCACCATCCGGAGTGGAACTTCCACACCGTGAAAACCGGCGACACCCTGGATATCGGCAACGGCAAGCAGCTGATCTTTGTTGAAACGCCGATGCTGCACTGGCCGGACAGCATGATGACCTACATGACCGGCGACGCGGTGCTGTTCAGCAACGACGCCTTCGGCCAGCACTACTGCGACGAACGCCTGTTCAACGACGAAGTGGATCAGACCGAGCTGTTTGAACAGTGCCAGCGCTACTATGCCAACATCCTGACGCCGTTCAGCCGCCTGGTAACGCCAAAAATTACCGAAATCCTCGGCTTCAACCTGCCGGTGGATATGATTGCCACCTCCCACGGCGTGGTATGGCGTGAAAACCCGACCCAGATCGTTGAGCTGTATCTGAAATGGGCGGCGGATTATCAGGAAGATCGCATCACTATCTTCTACGACACCATGTCCAACAACACCCGCATGATGGCAGACGCCATTGCGCAGGGCATCAACGAAGTTGACCCGAACGTGGCGGTGAAAATCTTCAACGTGGCGCGCAGCGATAAAAACGAAGTGCTGACCAACGTCTTCCGCTCGAAAGGGGTTCTGGTGGGCACCTCCACCATGAACAACGTAATGATGCCGAAAATCGCCGGTCTGGTGGAAGAGATCACCGGTCTGCGCTTCCGTAACAAACGCGCCAGCGCCTTTGGCTCCCACGGCTGGAGCGGCGGCGCGGTAGACC
>DKMV01000247.1:652-3714 GCA_002469605.1 Leclercia sp. UBA7405 | reverse complement strand
TAAATGATATAGTGGTTATAGTTAACCCCTTTCTTATTATCAAATCGTCTTAAGCGATTGCCCGTGTGCGCTAACTCGGATGGACTGGCATGAAACTACAGCAGCTTCGCTATATTGTTGAGGTGGTCAACCATAACCTCAACGTCTCTTCCACCGCAGAAGGTCTCTATACTTCCCAGCCCGGCATCAGTAAGCAAGTGCGTATGCTTGAAGATGAACTGGGTATTCAGATTTTTGCCCGTAGCGGTAAGCATCTTACTCAGGTCACCCCGGCGGGGCAGGAGATTATCCGCATCGCCCGCGAAGTGCTTTCAAAAGTTGATGCCATTAAATCCGTGGCCGGTGAGCACACCTGGCCGGATAAAGGCTCGCTTTATATCGCCACCACCCATACCCAGGCGCGCTATGCGCTGCCAGGCGTTATTAAAGGGTTTATCGAGCGTTACCCGCGCGTATCCCTGCATATGCATCAGGGCTCACCGACCCAGATTGCCGAGGCCGTCTCGAAGGGCAATGCCGATTTTGCTATCGCCACCGAAGCGCTCCATCTGTATGACGATCTGGTGATGCTGCCTTGCTATCACTGGAACCGCTCAATTGTGGTGACGCCGGATCACCCTCTGGCAGCAAAAGGCTCCGTGTCGATTGAAGAGCTGGCCCAGTACCCGCTTGTGACCTACACCTTTGGCTTTACCGGGCGCTCAGAGCTCGACACTGCCTTTAACCGCGCCGGACTCACCCCGCGCATTGTCTTTACCGCCACCGATGCGGATGTGATTAAAACCTACGTGCGTCTGGGGCTGGGGGTAGGGGTGATTGCCAGCATGGCGGTGGATCCGGTTTCCGACCCGGATCTGGTGCGTCTGGATGCGCAGGGGGTGTTCAGCCACAGCACCACCAAAATAGGTTTCCGCCGCAGTACATTCTTACGCAGCTATATGTATGATTTCATTCAGCGGTTTGCACCGCATCTGACTCGCGATGTAGTGGATACCGCCGTAGCGCTGCGCTCGAATGAAGATATCGAGGCTATGTTTAAAGACATTAAACTTCCTGAAAAATAATCACCTGCGGTATCTTTCCCTGGCGGAAAGATACCGAACTTCCCCGCCTGAATCTTAATAAGAATTAACACCATCTCCTTCTCTTAATAACATAATTCAAACAGATTCGACTTAAGGTCGCCTGATGTGTCGCAAATTTGCGACAAAAGTAGAAAATATTTTTCCGCTTCGCAAATTACAGATCTCAATTATTTATTTCAGGTCAAAAGATTAAATATTTACCTCCTGTCGATGCGTAAATTCACTGGATTTTCGGCTAAAGTTCTTTTAGGATTTATCTCAACCATGATTACTTGTGCCGATTGTTTGGTATAGAAATGATAAGCGATGTCGATTGTATGAGGTTTGCAATGCCGTCAGGAAGTGAAGAACCGCAAAGGGACCCGGAGCTTAAGCGTAAAGCCTGGCTCGCGGTATTTCTGGGCTCGGCGCTGTTCTGGGTGGTAGTTGCTCTCCTTATCTGGAGTTTTTGGGGTTAATATGTCTGCTCAGGGTCGTTTTGAAACAACTAAGCCAATGTGTCAGCACCGTGACACGCCACGCAAGGTTCAGAACCACACTGCCGCAACCGTGCCTGCTTCCTGGAAGCTGTCGCCGCAGCAAAAAGCCTTTATCGATGCGTTCGCAGAAGACGAACCAAAAAAACAATAATTCTCTTTTTAGAGCTCCGCGTAATTATTCCTGTTACCCGCTGCGCTTTTGTACTCATTAAGAAATACATACCGGCAATATAGAACGCAGTAAATCTGTGCCTTACGAATAATATATCCCTGGTGTCGCCATGATGAATAATATGCATAGTGTCAAATACTGGTCCTGGATGGGTGCTTTCTCTCTGTCTCTCCTCTTCTGGTGCCAGTTAATCTGGATGACTATCAACTGATTGCTAAAACCCCGCCCTGAGCGGGGTTTTTTATGGCTCTGTTTAACGCCTTTACCGAATTTATCAATTCGGGTTGTTATCAAAACGTTACGGCATCTTTGTGTTATCTTTAATTACAGCCCTGATAAAGGTCAGGGCATCGCAATCCCTGTAATTAAGGAGGAGCTTATGTCGTTAACCCTACGCGAAGCCAGTAAGGATGCACTGCAGGCTGAGAACAAAACCTACTATTACTACAGCCTACCGCTGGCCGCTAAGGAGCTTGGGGATCTTGCGCGCTTACCCAAGTCGCTAAAAGTACTGCTGGAAAACCTGCTGCGCTGGCAGGACGAAACGTCCGTCACCCGCGAAGATATTCAGGCGCTGGCCGACTGGTTGAAAACCGGTCACGCCGACAGAGAGATCGCCTATCGTCCTGCGAGGGTCTTAATGCAGGACTTTACCGGTGTGCCGGCGGTGGTGGATCTGGCCGCCATGCGCGAAGCGGTAAAACGCCTCGGTGGCGACACCGCCAAAGTTAATCCCCTTTCCCCTGTCGATCTTGTTATTGACCACTCCGTAACCGTTGACCACTTCGGCGATGACGACGCCTTTGAAGAGAATGTGCGTCTGGAGATGGAGCGCAACCACGAACGCTATCAATTCCTGAAATGGGGTCAACAGGCCTTCAGCCGCTTCAGCGTGGTACCGCCGGGTACCGGCATCTGCCACCAGGTGAATCTCGAGTACCTGGGGAAAGCGGTATGGAGTGAACTTCAGGATAAAGAGTGGATAGCCTATCCGGATACGCTGGTGGGTACCGACTCTCATACCACCATGATCAACGGCCTCGGGGTGCTGGGATGGGGCGTGGGCGGGATCGAAGCCGAAGCTGCGATGCTCGGCCAGCCGGTCTCTATGCTGATCCCGGACGTTGTCGGCTTTAAGCTCACCGGCAGGCTGCGGGAAGGGATCACCGCCACCGACCTGGTACTCACCGTCACCCAGATGCTGCGAAAGCATGGCGTGGTGGGCAAGTTTGTGGAATTTTATGGCGATGGCCTGGACACGCTACCGCTGGCGGACCGGGCAACCATCGCCAATATGGCACCGGAATATGGCGCCACCTGCGGCTT
>DKMV01000247.1:0-507 GCA_002469605.1 Leclercia sp. UBA7405 | reverse complement strand
GGCGCCACCTGCGGCTTCTTCCCAATCGATGGTGTGACCCTGGATTATATGCGCCTGAGTGGACGCAGCGATGAGCAGGTTGCGCTGGTTGAGGCCTATGCCAAAGCCCAGGGTATGTGGCGCAACGCGGGTGATGAGCCCGTCTTCACCAGCACCCTGGCGCTGGATATGGGTAGCGTAGAAGCAAGCGTGGCCGGGCCGAAGCGTCCGCAGGATCGCGTTGCCTTACCCGACGTACCTAAAGCCTTTGCGGCCAGCACCGAGCTGGAGGTGAACACCGCCCAGAAAGATCGCCGCCCGGTAGATTACGTCATGAATGGGCACTCTTATCAGCTGCCCGACGGTGCCGTGGTCATTGCGGCTATCACCTCCTGCACCAACACCTCCAACCCAAGCGTGCTGATGGCGGCAGGGCTGCTGGCGAAAAAAGCGGTGACCCTGGGGCTGAAGCGTCAGCCGTGGGTAAAAGCTTCACTGGCGCCGGGATCGAAGGTGGAATCCGATTAT
>DKMV01000040.1 GCA_002469605.1 Leclercia sp. UBA7405 | reverse complement strand
ATACAGATTAAGTCTGCCGCCTCCGGCGTCATACAACAGTATATGCCTGGCGGCACTAGCGCGGTCGTCCCACCCGACCCCATGCCGAACTCAGAAGTGAAACGCCGTAGCGCCGATGGTAGTGTGGGGTCTCCCCATGCGAGAGTAGGGAACTGCCAGACATCAAATAAGCAAAAAGGCCATCCGTAAGGATGGCCTTTTTGCGTTATGGATTCCCTGTAACCCTAAGCCCGGTAAGCAAAGCGCTACCGGGCCGACATTAACAGTTAATGGATCACCTGTGACAGGAAAGCGCGGGTACGCTCCGATTTAGGGTGCGCAAAGAACTCCTCCGGCGGTGCCTGTTCTACTATTTCTCCTCGATCCATAAAGATCACCCGATCCGCGACCGTTCTGGCAAACCCCATCTCATGAGTAACACAAAGCATAGTCATGCCTGACTGTGCGAGACCCACCATAGTGTCGAGCACCTCTTTCACCATCTCCGGATCCAGAGCGGATGTCGGCTCATCAAATAGCATGATTTTCGGCTTCATGCACAGCGAGCGGGCAATCGCCACGCGCTGTTGCTGTCCGCCGGAAATCTGGCCCGGGAATTTGTGGGCGTGCTCGGCGATACGTACGCGCTCCAGATAATGCATGGCCAGCGCTTCGGCCTCTTTTTTGGGCATTTTACGTACCCAGACCGGGGCCAGGGTGCAGTTTTGCAGGACGGTAAGGTGGGGGAAGAGGTTGAAATGCTGGAACACCATGCCCACCTCCTGGCGAACCCGCTCTACGTTGCGGACGTCCTCATTCAGTTCGATTCCATCTACGACGATCCGGCCCTGCTGATGCTCCTCCAGGTGGTTAATACAGCGAATGGTCGTTGATTTACCGGAACCGGAGGGGCCACAGAGCACAATACGCTCCCCCTGTTTAACCTTCAGGTTAATATCTTTGAGTACGTGAAACTGCCCGTACCATTTGTTGACGTTTTCCAGCGTAATCATCGCGTCGGCGGGTGTCATAGTAATCTGGCTCATATATTCCTCAGTGCGGTGTACGCCCGGTGTTAAAGCGCTGGCATAATCCGCCTGAATATCGCGACATGCTAAAACAGAAGATCCAGTAAATCAGTGCGGCGAAGACATAGCCTTCGGTCGACATCCCCAGCCATGCCGGGTCGACCGTCGCCTGTTGTACGCTGCTGAAAAGATCGAACAGGCCGATGATGATCACAAGACTGGTATCTTTGAACAGGGCAATAATGGTGTTCACCAGGCCCGGGATAACCAGCTTGAGCGCCTGGGGCAGAATGACTAACCCCTGCGTTTTCCAGTAACCCAGCGCCAGCGACTCCGCTGCCTCATACTGACCTTTCGGTAGTGCCTGCAGACCGCCACGCACCACTTCTGCAACATAGGCGGACTGGAACAACACTACGCCCACCAGGGCGCGGATCAGTTTGTCGATGGTGGTGCCTTCCGCCATAAACAGCGGGAGCATGACCGAAGACATAAACAGCACGGTGATAAGGGGAACGCCACGCCAGAACTCAATAAAAATGACGGAGAGAACCCGCACTACCGGCATCGTTGAGCGCCGGCCCAGCGCCAGTAAGATACCGAGCGGCAACGCGCCGGCAATCCCCACCGAGGCGATAATCAGCGTCAGGGTTAACCCGCCCCACTGGCGCGTTTCTACACGCTCCAGTCCCAGCCATCCGCCGTACAACAACCACCAGACCACGACGGGATAAACGACGGCCCAACAGGCGATGTAGCGTCCCCGCTGCGGTAGCTGTTTCAGGAACATCGGAATGATTGAACAGAGCCCAATCACCAGAGCGAGGTTAATACGCCAGCGCTGATCGTGGGGATAGAGCCCGTACATAAACTGGCCAAAGCGTTGGTGGATAAAGACCCAGCAGGCGCCTTCTTTTGTACAGTCTGCGCGGGTTGTGCCAACCCAGTTAGCCTGCAAAAAGGCCCAGTTCAGAAGCGGGGGGATTAGGGTCCACATTAGCCATAAACAGACGATCGTCAGCAGGCTATTGCTCCAGGAGGAGAAGAGATTTTTACGTGCCCAGGCGATAGCGCGCCAGCGTCCTGCGCTGGACGCGCGCGGGGCGTGCGACAGTAAGACTTTTGTCATCATGGCTCCTTAACGCTCAACCAGGGCGATACGACGGTTATAGATGTTCATCAGCAGGGAAATCGTCAGGCTGATAATCAGATAGACGGACATAGTGATGGCAATAGTCTCAATGGCCTGTCCGGTCTGATTGAGCACGGTTCCGGCAAACAGCGACACCATATCCGGATAGCCAATGGCGGCGGCCAGAGAGGAGTTTTTGACAATATTGAGATACTGGCTGGTAAGCGGTGGAATGATGACCCGCATCGCCTGCGGAATAATCACCTGCCGCAACGTCACTGGATTAGGTAACCCGAGGGAGCGGGCGGCTTCATGCTGGCCGTGAGGAACGGCCTGAATACCGGCACGAATAATCTCGGCGATAAAGGCGGAGGTATAGATCGACAGCGCCAGCGTGAGGGCGGCCAGCTCCGGGATCAATACCATCCCGCCGCGGAAGTTAAACCCGCGCAATTGCGGTATATCCCAGTGCAACGCCGGGCCAGATAGCCAGTGCGCCACTATTGGTAACGCTATGAGCAGTACCAGCGTTACCGGCCAGGTGCGGCGCAGCTGCCCGGTTTTAATCTGGCGTGCCCGGTTATAGCGGAACAGGCCGACGGATACCGCAGCGACAATGACCAGAGAAATAATAAAGGGCAGTATGCCTTCAGCCAGCAGCGGAGCAGGAATATACAGGCCGCGATTACTTAAGAAGGCGAGTTCAAAAGCATCTACTGCCTGGCGGGGGCCCGGAAGGTTACGCAGCACGGCAAAATACCAGAAGAAGATCTGCAGCAGCGGCGGGATATTGCGGAAGGTCTCAATATAGATCGTTGAAATTTTACGCAGCAGCCAGTTGTCGGAAAGGCGAGCCAGCCCGAGAAAGAACCCCAGCACGGAGGCGAAAACAATACATAGCGCTGATACCAGCAATGTATTCATCAGGCCGACCAGAAAGACGCGGCCGTAGGTATCCCCTTCTTCGTAATCAATTAAATGCTGAACAATCCCAAAGCCTGCGCCACGCTCCAGAAACGCAAAGCCTGAGGTAATACCCCGATTGCTCAAATTAGTAATGGTGTTATGGATTAAATAGATCGCGACGGCCAGCACGGCAAGAATGGCAAGGATCTGAAATAGCCAGGCGCGAACCGCAGGATTAGAGAAGGAGAGGGCTCCTTTTACGGCTAAGCGGCGATGGGACATAAAAAACCTCGGTAACCATGACTCTGGGCTGGGCACCACCGGAGCAGTGCCCGTTACAGCAAAACGCTTAGCGAACCGGCGGTGCGTACTGAATGCCGCCGTTGTTCCAGAGGTTGTTCTGGCCACGTTTAATCTTCAGGGCGCTTTCCGAGCCCACGTTACGCTCGAAAATTTCCGAGTAGTTGCCCACCTTTTTGATGATGTTGTAGGCCCATTTGTTATCGAGCTTCAGATCTTTACCGTAGTCACCCTCTTTACCCAGCAGATGGGCCATATCTGGTGTGGCAGGATTCGCCGCTTTCTCATCGACGTTCTTCGAGTTGATCCCCATCTCTTCGGCGTTGAGCATGGCGAACAGGGTCCAGCGCACGATAGAATTCCATTCGTCATCGCCGCGGCGGACGACCGGGCCAAGAGGCTCTTTCGAGATCACCTCTGGCAGGACAAGCCATTCAGCCGGATTGCTCAGTTTGATGCGCAGGGCATACAGCTGAGACTGGTCGGATGCCAGGGTATCGCAACGACCGGACTCCAGCGCTTTCGCCGATTCGTCAGAGCGGTCAAAAGTGACCGGGGTATAGTTCATTTTGTTGGATTTAAAGTAGTCGGCGACGTTCAGCTCGGTGTCCGTCCCGGCCTGAATACAGACGGTTGCGCCATCCAGCTCTTTAGCACTCTTCAGCCCCGCCTTGTTATGCGTCAGGAAGCCGATGCCGTCGTAATAGGTTACGCCGGTGAATGACATGCCCATACCGGTGTCGCGGGAGGAGGTCCAGGTGGTATTGCGTGACAGGAGATCCACTTCGCCGGATTGCAGCGCCGTGAAACGCTCTTTCGCCGTCAGCGGCGTGTATTTAACTTTTGTATCATCGCCGAAGACGGCAGCGGCAACGCCACGGCAGACATCCACATCAATCCCGGAGAATTTCCCGTTGGCATCGGCATAAGAGAAGCCCGGCAGGCCGTCACTGATCCCGCACTGTACGAACCCCTTTTTCTTAACGGCATCCAGCGTCGCACCGGCATGAGCCTGATTTACTACCGCAAACAGTACGCCTGCGGCAGCCAGGCTGGCTATCATCGTCTTTTTCATTTTGTATCCTGTGTGGCAAGAATTATCGTTATTGTGAAGCGCTTTATAAACGCTTTAACCTGTCTGTGGCTGTGGCCGACATTAATTAAGCAAAGGTAATGCCAGCTTTTGCATCGGCATAAGGAACGTTTACGCCATGCGTAACGCTGAGTGTAGACAGGGAAAATTAATTCAGGCGCCCTGAAATGGTGCGAAATTACAACCTGCGCCACAAATTAGAGCAAAAGTAGGTTTAAAAAGAGGCAGGCAAATAAAGTAATTTCTGAGGTGAATATTGGCAGGCAATTTAATGCTATTAACTTGTGAATGGCATCACAGGGGGGATTTAGAAAATAAATTAAAAACGCAAAAAGATGTGAGCAATTACCACTAAATAAATTAACGCTCAGATGCTGGATAAAAGAAAAAGCGTTCAGCAAAAGCGCGGACGTTTGTCCGCGCTTCTGTACTATTTGGTCAGGGCAACAATGCCCAGCGTCAGGCCAGCAAGTGCTGCTGCGCCGCCCGCGATGGCGCCCGCGGTTTCCCAGTTGTCCTGAGTCGTGCCTTTCATACAGGTATTGGTGTGAACCAGTCTGCCTTGATCGTCATAAACCGGTACACAAGGGGAATCATGCGCACAGCCCGCAAGAAGGGTGGCAAGCAGAGCAACTGAAATGAATCTTTTCATGGTGTTACCTCTAAATATAATCATTCTTCACGACTTAACCGGAGCGGTTTTGCGCAAAGCAGGTGGCAATTTTACCACTGCTTTAAAAGCGTTATAAATGGTCATTATTCTCAAATTATGTGGATTGTAAAAATCGTGAAGAAAATGCCGCCGGAGCAGTAAATAATGGAGAAATTAAGAGGAAATTAAAAATCAGATAAAACCAATTAATGAAGTAACGCCTTAATTAAAATAAATAAATCCGCGTATTAAAATCAATAAAAAGAGATGTTCAATTTGTAACACAGCCGATGCCGCCGTATGACGGCATCGGGCCGATTAGCTATCCAGAGATAACATGGCGCTCGGGTTGTGGTGTAGAGCGGCAATAGTCTGCGGTGAGACGGGCTTACCCAGCAGATAGCCCTGCAGCGTATTGCAGCCAATATCCGTCAGGAAGGCTTGCTGCTCCTGGGTCTCTACCCCTTCCGCCACGACCTTGAGGTTAAGGGTTTTGGCCAGCGCGACAATCGCCGACACTATGGTTGCATCATCGTTTTGCCCGCTGAGCTCCTTCACGAACGCCCGGTCGATTTTTAGCTCACAGGCGGGCAGACGCTTCAGATAAAGCAGGCTGGAATAGCCGGTGCCAAAATCGTCAATTGAGGCTTTTACCCCCGCCCTGGTGAGTTCGGTCAACACCCGCACGCTTTCGTCCGGATTATTCATAGCCGTGGTTTCGGTCACCTCAAGGATTAGGGTATCCGGCGGGATCTGATGCCGCGCAAGGCTGGCCAGCACGTTGTCTACCAGCTGCGGCTGTTCAAACTGCAGCGTCGAGAGATTTACCGCTACCGACCACGTCTTATGGCCCTGCAGGTGCCACTCCCGCAGCTGGCGGCAGGCTTCATCAATCACCCAGTTGCCGATGGGAATAATCAATCCGCTCTTCTCGGCGAGGGGTAAAAACAGGTCCGGCGGCAACACCCCCTGGATCGGATGGTGCCAGCGCAGCAAGGCCTCAAACCCTACCACTGGCCCCGCAGGCGCCTGGAATTTAGGTTGATAAACCAGGTGCAGCTCGTTGCGCTCCAGCGCCATCCACAGGTCATTCATCAGCTGGAGCTGCTTTTGCGCCAGCATGTTCATCGAGGGCTGGAAGAAGTGATAGCCGTTACGCCCCATATGTTTCGTGTGGTACATCGCGGCATCGGCGTTAAACATCAATTCCCGCTGGTTTTCGCCATCATGGGGATAGATGGCAATCCCCACGCTCAGCGTCACCATCAGCTCATAGAGCTCAAGGCTGAAAGGCTTATCAATAACGTGCACCAGCGCGCTGGCAAGCGATGCGGCGTCGTCCGGGGCGTCAATTTCTGCCAGCAGGATAAACTCATCGCCGCCGATACGCGCAAGGGTATATTGCCCTTTCAGCGGCTGCTTCAGACGCTCGGTAACGGCAATCAGCAGTTTATCGCCGGTGTCATGTCCGTAGGCGTCGTTTACGGCCTTAAATCCATCCAGATCCATAAACAGCAAAGCAAAAGTGCGCCCTTCGCGGTCGGCTTTATTGATCGCCTGATCGAGGCGGTCTTCCAGCAAAATGCGGTTGGGTAAACGGGTCAGGGTATCGTGCAGCGCCAGCTGGGCCAGCTCGCGGTTAGCTTCTGCCAGAGAGGATGCCAGTAGCGAGGTGCGGGTCTGAAGCCTTGCGTCAAACATCGACACCAGCAGCGTAATGCCAAGAATGGAGAGGGCCACCACGCTTACCAGTATCGCCAGCCAGCTGCCGTTTATGCCCTGATGATGCATATGCATCTGGACGGGGAATTGCGCGGCCATCATGCCGGTATAGTGCATACCCGCAATGGCTAAGCCCATCAGCACGGCCGCCCCGGCGCGCATCAGCGCAACCTGCGCGGCGTCGCGGCGTAAGCGGAAGGTGAGCCAGAGCGCCGCCAGCGAGGCCAGCATGGCAATGACCACGGAGAGGGCAACCCAGCCCATACTCCAGACTATCGCGGGCTCGACCTGGAGTGCCGCCATACCGGTATAGTGCATCGCCACGATGCCGGTCCCCAGGATTAACGCCCCAGGGAACAATCTGCGTAAGCGTAACTGCTCAATGCTGACCAGCCACAGGGCAAACAGCGAGGCGCTAATCGCAATCAACATGGAGAGTAGGGTAACGGGCAGGTCATAGTTCATGCCCATAGAGACATCCATTGCCAGCATGCCGATGAAATGCATGGCCCAGATGCCGATCCCCATCGCAATGCCACCACCGGTCAGCCAGATGCGGGCAGCGGTGCCGCTACTGCCGGCTACCCGACCAGCCATATTGAGGGCCGTGTATGACGCAAGGATGGCAACAATAAAAGAGATAGCCACAAGGACTTGGTCGTAATGACTAACCAGCATGATCACGTCTACTCATACGCTGTGAGGGTATTGGCTATACCGGGTAAGAAGGGGTGAGACATTATCATCCAATGGATTCGCCTCAAAGGGATTTTAGCCCGCACATTTTTAGTGGAAATGCGGGGATTTCGTCTCTTTTAACCGCGGCTTAATACTGGTTCAGATCGGAACAGTTAATCAGTTTAAGCGGATTCACGGAGTCCATATTGCGGCATTTGTCCGTCTCTGTAGAGAGCATCTCAATCCACTGCATCAGCAGGGCATCGAAAATGAAGATGCCAATCGCGAAAACGACGAGCCACCAGTATTTGCGGATCATGGGGGGGTTACCGGAAAGAGTTGGCAAAAGTGCAGGAAATATACACGAAAAATAGCGGCTGAGAAGCGGGGGATACGGAGGTTTACGTTTTAACCAGCATCGGGAAGCGTGGGGCGGGCACAACAGCAGAAAAGCCAATAAAAAAGGCGCTGCCCCATGCCGGTTCGCGCCTTTTTAAACATGCATTTCGCTAATCGAA
This sequence comes from Leclercia sp. UBA7405, assembly GCA_002469605.1. Taxonomy (GTDB): domain Bacteria; phylum Pseudomonadota; class Gammaproteobacteria; order Enterobacterales; family Enterobacteriaceae; genus Enterobacter. Next base: position 5,518 of record DKMV01000040.1, on the reverse strand, counting down.
ATTAGTTCATGCCGTATTTTTTCAGTTTCTTACGCAGAGTACCACGGTTGATGCCCATCATCAGGGCTGCACGGGTCTGGTTACCGCGGGTGTATTGCATCACCATGTCCAACAGGGGCTGTTCAACTTCAGCCAGTACCAGCTCATACAGGTCATTAACGTCCTGACCATTCAGTTGAGCAAAATAGTTCTTCAGTGCCTGTTTAACCGAGTCACGCAGGGGCTTTTGAGTCACCTGGTCCTGAGAGTTAACGGTAGAAACGGTCAGTACGTCAGAATTTACGCGTTGTTCGAACATAGTTCTGTCAGCTCTTTATTTCTGTTTACGCAAAATTTTCGAAGTATGCCTCCAACGCCTCCAGCTGTTCGCTGGCATCCTCTATGGCGTTGAATGTGCGCCGAAACTGGTCATCTGGAGCGTGCTCCTGGAGATACCAGGAGACGTGTTTACGCGCTATTCGGTACCCTTTTGCGTGGCCGTAAAAACCGTGCAATTCCCGAACATGCGCACAAAGTAAGCGCTTTACTTCTGCCAGAGGCAGCGGAGCAAGCAACTCCCCAGTGTCCAGATAATGCTGGATTTCCCGAAAGATCCAGGGTCTTCCCTGAGCTGCACGTCCTATCATCAGAGCATCTGCCCCTGTATAGTCGAGCACAGCTCTGGCTTTAAGCGGGTCAGTAATGTCGCCATTCGCGATAATCGGAATGGAAACTTTCTGCTTAACTGCCCGAATGCTGTCGTATTCCGCATTGCCGTTGAACAAACAGGCGCGGGTGCGTCCATGAATGGTCAGGGCCTGGATACCACAGTCTTCAGCCAGTTGGGCAATTTCTACACAGTTACGGTGTTCCGGCGCCCAACCCGTGCGAATCTTCAACGTGACAGGAACGTCCACTGCCTCAACCACCGCCAACAGGATAGACTTCACCAGGTCGGGATGTTGCAGAAGGGCTGAGCCTGCAAGCTTGCGATTCACCTTTTTTGCCGGGCAACCCATATTGATATCAATAATCTGGGCGCCACTTTCAACGTTAATACGCGCGGCTTGCGCCATCTCTTCAGGGACACAACCGGCGATTTGCACGGTGCGAATACCTGGTTCATCAATGTGCACCATCCGAAGACGAGATTTATCGCTTTCCCAGACCTGCGGGTTAGACGACATCATCTCGGAAACGGTCAGGCCTGCTCCCATCTCGTAACACAGCGTCCTGAAAGGCCGGTCGGTAATACCTGCCATAGGTGCTGCAATCAGGCGATTTCTGAGCTGGTGGTGTCCGATGCGCATGAGTTAAGAAATGACCATACTGTGACTGCAAGGCGGCGTATATTACGCATTTTTTGCACGAGATGAAAGGCCAAACTTTGAACAATCCTCTGTTGCAGATCAAAGAATCGCCGACAAAGTATTGCTACCGGAATTATATATGAGACAAATCATTCACTTAAGTGAGTGTGGCGGTTTTATAGGCTTTTACAAATTCCTAAAACTTCTTATTTTTTCTCATTTAATGAAGCAATACGCGGGATAATCTGCTGTTTTTAGCAGCAGATTTCCGCGCATCTTTGCGATCCACATCGCATTTTAGAACATGATATCAAGACCGGATGAGGTCATTATTCAACCACCAGGCGACCGTGCAGCGGTTGTACCGGGCGGTTGTTGTGATGATGCAGAGTACGCGTCAGGGTTTCCAGCTGTGCCGCAGAAAGGGTAAGAGGATGCTGCATGACCAGCCAGGTGACCCCCTCGGAGCACGGTGGCGTCGTCAGAGAGCCGCTAAAACGCCAGTAGGTTTTCACCTTCGGCAGCAGGTTATTAAGGTCCATATGGGTGGTCAGGGTGGCCTGCTGATCCACCTGCTGCGGCATCGGTTTCCAGATTTTATCCAGCTCTTCGTTGGCCGCGCCCTTATCGAACATCACGGCAACTACGGTAATCTCCCCTCCGGCGTTTTTATGCACCAGGTGCATCTCCATGTCATATTTTTTGCCGTGGATAGTGTTTTCGCTGGGGGCATGGAAATGGAACTGCTGCAGTGTCCAGCGCTGGTTATCCAGCGTAATGGCATCCTGGGTATCCGCTTTCTCTTCGGCCTGAATAGTGTGGCCGTTATTGAGCACCTTAACGGGCCCTTCGGTGTAGTGGGTCTTAAGCGGGGAGAGGTGGGCTTTGAGGGTGTTATCAATATTAATAGGGGACTGATTCATGCCTGTCTGGCAGGTCTTATAAGCGCTTTCAAGCTCACCCCAGTGCTCCGGTGCGGTGTCGCCTTCGTAGCTCCAGTGGCCTGCCAAAGCCGGGGTCGACATAATGCTCAGGGTCAGCAGCCACATTCCATGGGCTTTAAGGTTCATGATATTTCTCCGGTGTATATTTCCAAAAGATTTATTAATTTAAGTGCATGATTCATTTGGATATTTTACCAGGGCGTAATTCGCGGGTGCGTAAGGAAAACTGAAAAAAAACGTGACCATTATCGATCACGTTTTCTATTTTTACATTTTTAGCGTTTCTGGCCGGTAATCCGACACCACTCTTCTTTTTCGACCACCGGGTCGAGGGTGAAGAGATCGGCGTAAGCGTCGCAGACGCTTTCTGCCTGGCTTGCCAGGATCCCCGAAAGGCCCAGCAGACCACCTGCCACGGGCAGCACGCTGATTAACGGCGCCAGCTCGCGTAACGGGCCGGCGAGGATGTTTGCCACTACCACATCGGCTTTCATGGCTTCTGGCTGGTCCTGCGGCAGGTAGAGCTCAAGGCGGTCGGAAACGCCGTTACGCTCGGCGTTGTCGCGGCTGGCCTGAATGGCCTGCGGATCGATATCGATCCCGATCGCTTTAGCGGCGCCAAGTTTCAGGGCAGCGATGGCGAGGATCCCGGATCCGCAGCCGAAGTCGATCACCGTCTTGCCGTTCAGATCCAGCCCGTCGAGCCACTGCAGGCAGAGGGAGGTGGTTGGGTGGGTGCCGGTGCCGAATGCCAGACCTGGATCGAGCATTACGTTCACGGCATTTGCGTCCGGCACCTCGCGCCAGCTCGGGCAGATCCACAGACGCGTACCGAACTGCATCGGGTGGAAGTTATCCATCCACTCGCGCTCCCAGTCTTTATCTTCCAGCTGTTCGATTTTATGGACAAAGCCGGCGCCCAGCAGCGGGTGCTGTTCCAGCATCGCCACTACCTCTTTCATATCGGTTTCGGCATCAAACAGGCCAATCACATCGGTGTCGCCCCACAGGCGGGTTTCGCCCGGCAGGGGTTCAAACACCGGCGTATCATGCGTGTCCTGGAAGGTAATGGAGACCGAACCGGCTTCCATCAGCGCATCGCTCAGCTCTTCGGCATTGGCGCCGGTTGTATTCAGTTTTAATTGGATCCACGGCATGGCAAAACTCTTTATTTATCAGAAGAAATCACGGCGGCCTGCGGCGCGGGTTGACCGAAACGGTTACCCACCACAAAGGCCAGCAAACTTAACAGTAGCGAGGGCACTATCGGATGGAAGCCCAGGTACTGAATATTAAAGGAGGCGAGCACGGCATAGAGCACGCCACCTACGATCATGGCGCTCAGGGCGCCGGCAGCGTTCGCGCGCTCCCAGTAAAGCCCCAGCACCAGCGGCCAGAGGAACACCGCTTCCAGCCCACCAAATGCCAGCAGGTTCAGCCAGATGATCATCTCGGGCGGCTTCCAGGCCGCCAGCAGCAGCAGGGCACCAAGAATCAGGGTAATTGCCGCAGACATGCGCTTCAGCCGTCTTTCATTATGCATCTGCTCAGGGCGGATGTTCAGATAGAGATCTTTAATGATCGTAGCGGAACTCTGCAGCAGCTGGGCATTGATCGTCGACATAATGGCGGCCATCGGCGCGGCGAGAAAAATCCCGGCGGCGAACGGCGGCAGCACTTTCACCATCAGGGTGGGGATCACCAGATCCGGCACGGTTAAGTCCGGAATTACCGCCCGGCCCAGCGCGCCGGCGAGGTGCATCCCCAGCATCAGGATCGCCACTACTATGGTGCCGATAATAATCCCGCGGTGTACCGCCTTGCTGTCTTTATAAGAGATACAGCGCACGGCCGTATGCGGCAGGCCAATCACCCCAAAGCAGACCAGCACCCAGAAGGAGGTCATAAAGGTTGGCGACAAAATATCATCCGCCCCCTGAGGGGAGACCAGTTTAGGGTCGATATTCTGAAGCGTTTGCACCGCATGGCTTAACCCGCCTGCGGCATGTACCACGCCAATCAGCAATACGATGGTGCCAACCAGCATCACCATGCCCTGCATGGTGTCATTAAGCACGCTGGCACGAAAACCGCCGAAGGCGGTGTAGAGCGCGATACTGATACCGAATATCAGCAGGCCGGTTTCATAGGGAATACCGGCGGCGGTCTCGAGCAGGCGCGCGCCGCCGATAAACTGCACGGTCATGGCACCGACGAAGGCCACCAGCAGGCTGAGGCTGGCCAGCCAGACCAGCAGCCGGCTCTGATAGCGGGCAAACAGCATATCGTTCAGGGTTACCGCATTATAACGGCGTGCCAGAATGGCGAACTTTTTACCCAGGATCCCCAGCGAAAGCCAGATGGCGGGCAGCTGAATCATCGCCAGCAGCACCCAGCCCAGCCCATACTTATAGGCAGCACCCGGCCCGCCAATAAAAGAGCTGGCGCTGATATAGGTGGCGGTGAGGGTCATCGCCAGTACGATGCCGCCCATGGAGCGGCTGCCAAGGAAATACTCGTTCAGGAAGGTGCCGGTCGTTCGCTTGCGCATGGCATAGACCGACAGGCCAAACACGATAAACAGATACGCGATGAGTGGCAAAATGACTTCAGGCTGCATGATCGTCATCCTCCAGCGGAATATCCCGGTAGATAAATTTCACCATCGCCCAGCAGAGCACAATAAACACCAGCGGGATTAACAGGCAGGCCATCTCGAACCAGTGCGGCAGGCCGGTAATACCAATAGCGGAGTCTGGTAAGTAAGCGGCTACTAACCACGCGACGAGATAGAGAAGGGTTAGCCACAGCGCCCAGCGCGCTTCTTTATGGGCCTGAACAAAACGGTTGTCCATTTTTTGTCCCTTGTGGATCAAGAAAGCGGGGATTGTACCTTATGGGGCCTGGCGATCCCCAGAAATAAAAAAGGCCGGATTAACCGGCCTTTTTGCGCTTATGCGGGCTTATTTTTCAGCAAGTCCGAGTTTCTTTTCCAGATAGTGGATGTTGGTGCCACCATGCTGGAAGTTCTCGTCGCTCATAATACGCATCTGCAGCTCAACGTTGGTTTTGATACCGTCGATGATCAGCTCCTGCAGGGCGTTTCTCATGCGGGCAATAGCCACGTCACGGGATTCGCCATAGCAGATAAGCTTACCGATCATTGAGTCATAGTACGGCGGTACGGTGTAACCGGCGTAGATATGAGACTCCCAGCGCACACCAAAACCACCCGGCGCGTGGAAACGCGTGATTTTACCCGGGCTTGGCAGGAAGGTGTTCGGG
>DKMV01000226.1 GCA_002469605.1 Leclercia sp. UBA7405 | reverse complement strand
TGCATGGCGCTGACCATGCAGACCGGGCTGGGGATGGCCCCCTGGCAGTCGGGCAACAGCTTTATCGCCCTTGGCGTCACCTATTTCGTCTCGGCCTGGTTTGCGCCTAAGCTCATTGCCCGCTACAACACCAGCACCATTCTGCTTACCGGTCTTGGGATCCAGATCGCCGGCCTGCTGGCGCTGATCGTCACCTTCCGCCTCTGGGGGCTAAACAACACCGCCCTGACGCTGGCGCCGGCCACCGGGCTGGTGGGCTACGGGCAGGCGCTGATTGTGAATAGCTTCTACCGGATCGGGATGCGGGATATTCAGCCGGACGATGCCGGGGCGGCAAGCGCCATTCTCAGCACCCTGCAGCAGGCGGCCCTGGGGCTGGGGCCAGCCATTTTTGGCGCCATTTTGCTGCACGCCCTGCATGCGCACGGCGGCGATTATGCCCGGGCCATTAACCTCTTCTTAGGCGTGGAAACCCTGATGATGGTGGTGCTGGCCGCCACCACCCTGTGTCACCGCCACCGCTTAAGCGCGAGCGTTGTCGCTCCCTGCGCCGCCGTGAAATAAGCGCCGCCTGCATAACGGCCTGGTTTGCATATTGCCGGGGCAGCCGTCATTATGAGGCCGCATCAATACAGGAGACGTTATGCAGGAATTTATTGCTCAGGTAGAAGAGTTAGGCATTGAAATTAATCACACCACCTCGCTGGTGATTATCTTTGGCATTATTTTTCTCACAGCCCTTATTATTCATCTTATTTTGCACAAGCTGGTGCTGCGCCTGTTTGAAAAACGGGCCCGGGCCAGCAGCCATTTATGGCTGCAAATCATCACCGAGAATAAGTTATTTCACCGACTGGCCTTTACCCTGCAGGGAATTATCGTCAACGTTCAGGCGGTAGTATGGTTACACCGGGGCAGCGACGCGGCGCAGATGCTCTCTACCTGCGCCAGGCTGTGGGTGATGGTCTACGCCCTGCTCTCTTTCTTCTCGCTGCTGGATGTGATTTTCAACCTGTCGCAGAAGCTCGCCACCGCCTCGCAGCTGCCGCTGAAGGGGATCTTCCAGGGCGTTAAGCTGGTGAGCGCCATCCTGGTGGGCATCCTGATTATCTCCCTGCTGATTGGCCAGTCCCCCGCTATTCTGATAAGCGGCCTCGGCGCCATGGCCGCGGTGCTGATGCTGGTGTTTAAAGACCCCATTCTGGGGCTGGTGGCGGGGATCCAGCTCTCGGCAAACGACATGCTCAAGCTCGGCGACTGGCTGGAGATGCCGAAATATGGCGCCAACGGTACGGTAACGGATATCGGCCTCACTACGGTGAAGGTACGCAACTTTGATAATACCATCACCACTATTCCCACCTGGGCGCTGGTCTCCGACGCCTTTATTAACTGGAGCGGCATGTCGGCCTCCGGCGGGCGGCGGATCAAGCGCAGCCTGAATATTGATACCACCAGCATCCATTTTCTGGATGAGCAGGAGCAGCAGCAGCTTATTCAGGCCAAACTGCTGAAGCCTTATATGGCGGCGCGCCACGAGGAGATAACCCTGTGGAACCAGCAAAACGGTGAGGGAGATTCGGTGCTGAACCTGCGTAAGATGACCAATATCGGCACCTTCCGCGCCTATTTAAATGAGTATCTGCGTAACCATCCGCGCATTCGCCAGGATATGACTTTAATGGTGCGCCAGCTGGCGCCGGACGCCAACGGTCTGCCCATCGAAATATATGCGTTTACCAATACCGTGGTCTGGGCGGAATATGAGGCGATTCAGGCCGATATCTTCGACCATATATTTGCGGTGACAGAGGCGTTTGGCCTGCGTATTCACCAGTCGCCCACCGGGAACGATATTCGCTCTCTGGCAGGCGTGCTGGGGAAATAATCAGGCGCTGGCGCGGGAAATAAAGCGCCAGTCCATCATGACCCTTTCGGTGGGCGCATCCGGGTTGTCGATTTTATTCAGCAGCAGATCGACCGCCTTGCGCCCGATATCCCGCGACGGCTGCTCGATGGTGGTGAGCGAGAGCATTTCTGCCAGCTCGGTGCCGTCGAATCCCACCACCGCAATATCCTCGGGCACGCGCAGCCCCGCCTGTTGGATGGCGCGCAATGCCCCTGCCGCCAGGGTGTCGGAAACCGCAAAGACCGCATCCGGCGCCTCATCCGCCAGCAGTTTTTTCATCGCCGCCATCCCGGCGCTGGCGCTCAGATCGCTGGCGTACTCCACCCGCTGATAATCGAGATCCCGCAGGTGCAGCACGCTTTTGTAGCCGCGCTCGCGCAGGCGGGCATATTTGTAGCTCAGATCGTGGTTAATCAAGGCGATGCGTTTGTATCCCCGGTCTGCCAGCTGGCTGACCACGTGCTGGGAGGCATCCACGTCGTTAATGCCCACGCAGGAGACCGCCCCGGCATCGGCGTATTCGGCGCACTGCACCCAGGGGGCGGCGCCAATCAGGGCGGAGAGTTCCGGCAGCCGGGTGAAGGCGTCCATGGTGATAATACCGTCGACGATCTTCCCGGAGAGCAGGCTCAGGCCAGAGCGGGAGCGTTCGATATCCGACCCGGAGTTGCAGAGCAGAATGCGAAAGCCGTTTTTCTCAGCCTCCTCTTCAATACCTTTCACCACCTCGGCGCAGAAGGGGTTGGCGATGTTGGAGACCATCACCAGAATCATGTTGCTGCGCGCGGTGCGCAGCTGGCGGGCCAGCAGATTGGGCTGGTAGTTGGCCTCTTTTATCGCCTGCAAGACACGATCGCGGTTTTTGGCTTTGACGGTATCGCTGTTGTTCAGCACGCGCGATACCGTCGCCACCGACACGCCGGCCAGCCGGGCGATTTTCTGAATGGACATACGACGAGAGATCCTGCAGTTAAGATTCCCGGCAGGCTACCATAAATTCGCGGCCCGGCGTACCGGGCTGCGCGTTACGCCTCCACTTCCACCCAGCGCTGCTGCTGATGGCTTTTGACGATGGCGTCGATGATGTACATCACCCGCGCCCCGTCGTGGAAGGTGGCAAACAGCGGCTGCATCGGCATCTCACCGGCCTGCACGGCGCGGTAGAACTGCGCCATCATATTTTTAAAGGCGTCTGGCCAGCCCTCGATGTGGCCGCCGGGGAAGTGGGCGCTGTCGGCGGCGTCCGGGTGCATCAGGCCCGGATCGTCGCTCAGGATTTGATTGGCTTCGTGACGCCGGCCAATCCACAGCCGCTGGGGCAGCTCCTGATCCCACGCCAGCGCCTGGGCGCTGCCGTCGATTTCAAAGCTCAGGCGGTTTTTGCGCCCGGCGCTCACCTGCGACACGCTAAAACAGCCTTTGCTACCGTCGTCAAAACGCAGCAGCACCGAGCCGAAATCCTCGGTGGTGACCGCTTTATCTTCATAGCGGGCCTCGGCATCCTGGCTGAAGGTCTGACTGCCCGCCAGGTTAGCTTTGCGGGTGGGCCAGACGATGGAGAGATCGGCCATCACCGCAGTGATGCGCCGCCCGGTGACAAACTGCACCGTGTCGCACCAGTGGGAGCCGATATCCGCCACCGCGCGCGACGCCCCGCCGAGCGCCGCGTCCACCCGCCAGTTGTAGTCGGTTTCCAGCAGCATCCAGTCCTGCAGGTAGCTGCCGTGGGTGGCAAAGAGCCGCCCGAGGCTACCGTCCCGCACCATGCTTGCCGCCTGGCGGACCATGGCAAACTGGCGATAGACAAAGCTTACCCCATGAATTACCCCGGCCTGCTCCGCCAGCGCCACCAGCTCGCGCGCCTCTTCGGCGGTCATGCAGAGCGGTTTTTCCGAGAAGACGTGCTTGCCGGCGCGCAGGATCTGGCGGTTTATCTGCGCATGCAGATGGTTCGGCGTGCAATTGTGCACTACCTGCAGATCCGGATGGGCCAGCAGATCCTCCACCCGGCCATAGGCGTGGGGGATATTCAGCGCCCTGGCTTTCTCCTGCGCCTGTTCCAGGGAGGAGTCGCACAGGGCGATCACCTGCACAAAGCCGAGGCGGCGCAGGGCTTCGACGTGCGCCGGGCCGATAAACCCACTGCCGATAATGCCGACGTTAATCATGAAGCTCTCCTGCGGCAAAATCATCAAAGGCGCGATCGGACACGGGAATTATGTGGCGGGAAATAAACTCGCGCCCCTCACGCGCACCGGTATCGCCATCCTTCAGGCAGCACTCCCACTCCAGTACCGCCCAGCCGTCGTAGTCGTACTGGGTTAGCTTGCTGAAGATACCCTTAAAATCGATCTGCCCGTCCCCCGGCGAGCGGAAGCGCCCGGCGCGGTTGATCCAGCTCTGATAGCCGCCGTACACGCCGCTGCGCCCGTTCGGGCGGTACTCCGCGTCCTTAACGTGGAAGGCCTTAATACGGCTGTGGTAGAGGTCGATAAAGCTCAGGTAGTCCATCTGCTGGAGCAGCAGGTGGCTCGGATCGTAGAGAATATTGCAGCGGGGATGGTTATCGACAAGCGCCAGAAAACGCTCAAAGGTAACGCCATCGTGTAGATCTTCCCCGGGATGGATCTCATAGCAGACATTCACCCCCTGCTCGTCAAAGGCGTCCAGAATGGGCCGCCAGCGGCGGGCCAGCTCGCTGAACGCCTCCCGGAAGCGCGCCTCGTTGTGCGGCGGCCAGGGGTACATAAACGGCCAGGCCAGGGATCCCGAAAAGGTGGCGTGGGCGGTGAGCCCCAGGCGGGCCGAGGCCAGCGCCGCTTTTTTGACAATATCGGTGGCCCAGGCCTGACGCGCCGCGGCATTGCCGCGCACCGCCTGCGGAGCGAAGCCGTCAAAGGCCTCGTCGTAAGCGGGGTTAACCGCAATCAGCTGCCCTTCCAGATGGGTTGAGAGCTCGCTTATCACCAGCCCGCGCTCCGCCAGCCTGCCGCTTATCTCATCGCAGTAGGTCTGGCTGGCCGCCGCCTGCTCCACGTCGAAAATCGCCTTATGGTTGCAGGGAATTTGCAGCGCTTTATAGCCTTTATCTGCGGCCCACCCCGCCAGCCCGTCGAGGGTGTTAAACGGGGGCTGCCCGCCGATGAACTGCGACAGAAAAATACCGGGACCTTTAATCGTCCTCATACCACCTCCAGACATTAAGCCTTGTCGTCGTCATATTTGAATGAGACAAGGAAAATCAGCGCAATCGCGGCGGCGGCTACCGCCGGGATCCACCAGAATGTTACCCACGCTGCCGGCACGGTTTGCCCGGCCACCAGGCGGTTGTACAGGGCGCCGGAGATCTGCGATCCCAGCAGCATGCCGATTCCATAAGTGAACATGACGATCATGCTTTGCGCCTGGCCTTTGACCTTTTCGCCCGCCACCCGGTCGGTGTAGATGAAGCCCACCACAAAGAAGAAGTCATAACAGACGCCGTGCAGCAGGATGCCGAGATAGAGCAGGATGCGCCCCTCTTCGCTGACGCCCATGGCAAACATCGCGTAGCGCACAAACCACGCCAGCATGCCGATCAGCAGCATGTACTTCACGCCGAGGCGGCGGAACAGCAGCGGGATCACCAGCATAAAGAAGATTTCTGACATCTGGCCGAAGGACATGGCGGTGCTGACGTCGGCGATGCCCGCATCCGCCAGGTACGAGGCGGTGTAGGCGTAGTAGGTGCCCAGCGGCACCGAGATCAGCATCGCGCAGACGGAAAAGATAAAGAAGTGGCGCGTTTTCAGCAGGGCGAAGGCGTCGGCACAGAAGAGATCCCGCACCTTAACCGGCAGCCCTTTGGCCGGGGCCGGGGTGTGGGGCAGCGTCAGGCTGTAGCAGGCCAGCAGCACCGAGCTTACCGCCGCCACCTGGAAGATGGTGACGCTTGCGGCCACGCCGGTGACGCCGATAAAGATCCCCGCCACAATCCAGCCGATGGTGCCGAACACGCGCACCACCGGGAAGGTTTTATCGACGTTTGCCAGGCTATGGAAGGCGATATTGTTGGTTAACGCCAGAGTTGGCATATAGCAGAGGGTATAGCCGAAGAGCAGGCCAATCAGCAGCGCGCCGTTTTCCGCTATCAACGCCCCCGGCACGAACCAGAGGATCGCCGCCCCCGCCAGGTGCATAACCGCCATCACTTTTTGCGAGGCGAAGAAGCGATCCACCAGCATGCCGAGAACAAAAGGCGACAGAATCGAGGCGATGGGCCCTGCCGAGAAGGCATCGCCGATTAGCAGCGACATGTTGTGCTGGGTCATCACCAGCCCGAGGGTAACCGACCAGCTACCCCAGATGAAGAATTGTAAAAACATCATCAGCGACAGGCGCGGTACCAGCATGCGGTGCTGCGCTATCACCTTTCCACTATTTGCCGTTGTAGACACCATGATCAGCCCCACCCGTAAAAAGTAATCGATTACATACCGTTTCAAATAAAAAGTAATCGATTACAAAATAAAGATCCTGCGGATCGATTGAGATTTGGGAGAGGGGTCACGATAAAGGTACGTCGCTTGCAGATATAGCTTTTTGGCTATAGAATTTTATAGCCAAAAGGCTATAAGGAAATCACTATGTGGGAAGTCGGCTGAATTCAGCAGGTATCTGGCAAGTAAGGAGGCCAAATGGCTACGTTAAAAGAACTCATGGCCCAGCAGAATAAAGAGAGTCAGGAGCGGATTGCCGCTAAAGTTGAGGAGCTGCGAATTATCGTCGCGCTGAACCAGCTTCGTGAAGAGCTAAACGTTTCACAAACCGAGCTTGCCGCCGCGATGGGAGTTAAACAGCCTACCCTGGCGAAGATAGAGCAACCGGATAACGATCCACGCCTTTCTACGCTGAAACGCTATGTCACCGCGCTGGGCGGTGAGGTGAGCATTGATGTCACCCTTCCTTCTGGCAAGCGCGTTGCCTTTCACTTTTAATAAAAAAATGGCCTGCAGTTGCAGGCCATTTCAGAATTAAACCGCTTTACGTCGCGATAATTTAAACGCCACAAACAAAAACACCACCCATACCGGCAGCAAAATCGCCGAGGTGCGCATCCCGTCCATAGTGCACATCAGCACCAGGATCATCGCCAGGAAAGCGATACAGAGGTAATTCCCCGCCGGATAGAGCAGCGCTTTAAACTGCGTCTCGCGCCCTTTGCGGCGCATCGCCGCGCGAAAACGCAGGTGCGCCAGGCAGATCATCACCCAGTTCAGCAGCAGGGTCGCCACTACCAGCGACATCAGCAGGCCAAAGGCTTCATGCGGCAGGACGTAGTTCACCAGCACCACCAGCGAGGTGATGGCCCCGGAGAGGATCAACGAGTTTACCGGCACGCCGCGACGGCTGACGCGGGTTAAGAACTTAGGCGCATTCCCCTGTACCGAGAGGCCAAACAGCATACGGCTATTGGAGTACACGCCGCTGTTATAGACCGACAGGGAAGCGACCAGAATGACGAAGTTCAGCGCCGATGCCACTATGTTGCTGTTCAGATCGTGGAAAATCATCACAAAAGGACTGCTGTCCGATTTCACCTCTACCCAGGGGTAGAGTGCCAGCAGGACTACCAGCGAACCGATATAGAACAGCAGGATACGGTAGACCACCTGGTTAACCGCTTTAGGAATGCTTTTGTGCGGATCGCGCGCTTCGGCGGCGGTAATGCCGATAAGCTCCAGCCCGCCAAAGGAGAACATAATTACCGCCAGCGACAGGATCAGCCCTTTCCAGCCGGTAGCCAGGAAGCCCCCGTGCTGCCAGAGGTTATCGATAGTGGCGCGCTCGCCGCCGTGGCCGGTAAAGAGCAGCCACAGGCCAAAGCCGATCATCCCGATAATCGCCAGCACCTTGATCAGGGCAAACCAGAACTCGGTTTCGCCATACAGGCGCACGTTAACCAGGTTGACGGCGTTAATGATGATAAAGAACGCCGCCGCCCAGATCCAGGTGGGCACGTCCGGCAGCCAGTAC
>DKMV01000283.1 GCA_002469605.1 Leclercia sp. UBA7405 | reverse complement strand
CCGGAGGGGAGAGGGGACTGGCCGGTGCGGTCTGGAGTCCTCACCCCAGACCTCTCCCATGGAGAGAGGGAACCCTACAGGGCACCCTCCTCCCATGCTATCCTGTCGACCGCTATAACAACCAACCAACCGCAGGGGAGCCAATGGGTGCCACAAAAAGAGGGATGCTCAACGTTCTGATCGCTGCCATTTTATGGGGAAGCTCAGGGGTTTGCGCGCAGTACATCATGGAAAAAAGTCAGATTTCATCGCCCTATCTGACCATGATCCGCCTGCTGTTTACCGGCGTGATCCTGCTGACCCTGTCGTTTATGCACGGCGACAAGATTTTTTCGGTCATCAAAAATCGCAAAGATGCCCTGAGCCTGCTGATCTTTTCTCTGTTTGGCGCCCTGGTGGTTCAGCTCACCTTCCTGGTGACGATTGAAAAATCCAACGCTGCCACCGCTACCGTACTGCAATTCCTGTCGCCCACCATTATCGTGGCGTGGTTTGCCATCGCCCGCAAAGCCCGCCCGGGGATCTTTGTCTTCGCCGCTATTCTCACCTCGCTTATCGGCACCTTCCTGCTGGTAACCCACGGGGATCCGACCTCGCTCTCCATCTCTCCTGCCGCGCTGGTGTGGGGGATCGCCTCGGCATTTGCGGCGGCGTTTTACACCACCTACCCCTCCACCCTGATTGCCCGCTACGGCACGCTGCCGATTGTCGGCTGGAGTATGCTGCTGGCCGGCCTGATGCTAACCCCATTCTATGCCGGGCGCGGCGCTACCTTCGCGATTGACGGCACGCTGCTGCTGGCGTTTTTCTATCTGGTGGTGATAGGCACGGCGCTGACGTTCAGCCTCTATCTGAAAGGGGCGCAGATGATCGGTGGGCCGAAGGCGAGCATCCTGAGCTGCGCCGAGCCGCTAAGCAGCGCGTTGTTATCGGTGGTATTGCTGGGAGTAGCGTTCTCGCTGCCGGACTGGCTGGGCACGCTGTTGATTGTGTCGTCGGTGGTGCTGATTTCTCTGGATTCAAGAAGAAGAGTGAAGGCATCGGCGTAGCCTGAAGCCCTCACCCTGACCCTCTCCCACGGGAGAGGGAAAGTAACGTTACTTCGCCTTCACCTTTCCCGCCACCAGCAGTGCCGTCAGCAGCATCAGGGTGCCGGAAATCACCAGCGGGGACGTCAGCCCGAGGTGGTCCAGCGCCACGCCGCCCACCGCCGCGCCGCAGGTGTTTGCCAGCTGGATCACTGCCACCTGAATCGACCCGGCCTTTTCTGCCTGATCGGCCAGCGAGCGGGTGATCCAGGTGGACCAGCCCACCGGCACCAGCGCAAAGGCAAAGCCCCAGATAATGGCGATGGCTGAGGCCACCCACTTGTCGCTGCCCCAGAGGATCAGCACTAACGCGCTGGCGGCCAGCACCAGCGGTGCGCCTGCCAGGGCCACCTTCAGGGAGCGCTTAAGGAACTGCGCCGACAGCGAGGTGCCGACAAAGCTGGCGATACCAAAGCTCAGCAGCACTAACGTCAGGCCGTCCACGTCAAAGCCCGCCATGGTGGTAAACACCGGGCGGATATAGGTAAAGAAGGCAAACTGTCCGGCAAACGACATAAAGATGGCGATCATGCCCGCCATCACGCCGGGGCGCTTCAGCAGGCTGAGCATGTTCTGCTTGTGGTGCGCGGCTTCACCCGGCAGGGACGGCAGCGCTTTCCAGACCCAAAAAATACAGATCACTCCCATCACCGCGGCGGCGTTAAAGACGTTGCGCCAGCCGATAATCCCGCCGAGGAAGCTGCCCAGCGGCGCGGCGATCACCAGCGCAATAGAGACCGCGCCGAAGATCACCGACAGCGCTTTCGGCACCGTACGTGCCGGCACCAGGCGCATGGTAAGCGATGCAGACATCGCCCAGAAGCCGCCCAGCCCCAGCCCCAGGCAGGCGCGGCCCAGCAGCAGCAACATAAAGTTATCGGCAAATGAGACCAGCAGGCAGGAGAGGGTCAGCAGGACAGAAAAGAGGATCACCACCTTGCGGCGATCGATGGTGCCAATCGCCTGGGTAATAAACAGACTGGCAAACATGGCGACAAAGGCGGTGACGGTGACCGACTGGCCCGCCAGCCCTTCAGAAATACCCAGATCCTGCGCCATCGGCGTGAGCAGGCTGACCGGCAGAAACTCCACGGTAATCAGGCAGGCGACGCAAAATGCCACGGAGAAAACCGCCGACCAGTTGGGGCGGGTCACCTCTTTGGTCTGCGGTGGAGTCGTGGTGTGGATCTGTTCTGTCATGGCGTCACCTGATGTAAACGTGCGGGAAAGCCGCGCAGTTTATCATCAAAAATGTGACGAATTTAACGTTTCGACAACTTTTCTTTCCGCGCCGCCTCCGCCAGCCCGACGATCCACTCCTGATGGCCGTTAATCATCGGATTCGGCACGGTGCGGGCCAGCTCCTGCGCCGGTACGCCTTTTTGCGACTCCTGGGTCAGGATGCGCACCCGGTTACCCGGCAGATCTTCGAACAGCCAGGCGTGGATCACGTCCAGACGGGCGTTCTCGTCCCCTTCTACCCAACCGTGCCACGCCATTCTCGCCGCTTCACCCTCTGCGGGTGGGACATATTCCGTCACCTGCGCCTCTACCGGGAAGCCAAAAGTGGTAAAGCGAAAGCGGGCATTCGCATGCAGCAGAGGGCCGCTGCCGTCATGAAAGCGAATATCCTGGGCGTTGCTGTAATAGCCGGGCCACAGCGTCGTGTCGTTAAGCTGCGCCCAGACTTCTTTTGCCGTCACGTTGGCGACGATGATTTCGTTGGAGGCAAAGTTATCGGTGGTGCCTGGCAGATAGTCATTCGGCCAGATAATGGCGGATTGTTTCATGGTTCACCTCATCATGTTGGTTGATGAGGTGATGGTGCGCCCGCGGGTGATATAAATCTAATGGCGATACTTTATAATCCCTATCACATTTGGTGATATCAGTGCAGATAAAAGACGCCCTCTTCCGGCGCAAAAAGCTGGTTGTAGCGCAGCTGGAAGGCGTTCAGCTCCTGCGGGTCCGGGTCCATCTCGCGCATAAAGCCAAGGGCGAGGCGAATCTGCGCATCGGTGATGGGGGCGGCAAGACGCGCTTTGCGCAGCAGGCGGTGCCAGGTTTGCAGGTTCGTCTCGCTGCCGTCGACAATGCAGACCTGCCAGATCAGCAGTACCTGGGCGGCGTTTTGCAGGTGGGCCTCGTCCGGGCGCTCAAGATAGCGGATGAACTCGTTGCCGGGAGTTTTACCAAACTGATCGATCATCGACTCTACCGGTACCAGCGTGATCCCCAGACGTTCGCTTAAGCGTTTAATCGCGCGGCGGGAATCCGAGGTCAGGATGCGAAATCCTACAACAAACACGACTGCGAGGGTCGCCAGCATTATCCAGATCATGCGTTCTCCTTAAAATATGCCGCACATGATATCGGGAAACGTCGGGCGTCGACAGCGGACAAGGCCATAATAGTGAACTGAAAAAAGGTGGAGAGAGGCGATGAAAAAGGATCTGCGCACCCTGGATTTGAACCTGTTAAAAACGCTGGACGCACTGCTGGATGAGCGCAGCGTCACCCGCGCGGCAGAGCGCCTGGCGCTGACCCAGCCCGCGGTGAGCGGTATGCTCAACCGCCTGCGGGCCCACTTCGACGATCCGCTGTTTATCCGCGCGCCGCACGGTATGGTGCCCACGATACGGGCGCAAGCGCTGGCCGCGCCGGTAAAGCGCGTCCTTGCCGATATCGACGCCCTGCTACAGCCGCTTGAATTCACCCCGCATACCGCCGAAATGACCTTCACCGTGGCGGCCACCGACTACGCCCTGCGTGCGGTGATCGTGCCCTTTATCGCCCTCCTCAAAACCGCAGCGCCCGGCATCCGCGTGCGCGTTGTGCCCGTCGAGCCGGAGCGCCTCACCGCACGGCTGGAGCAGGGGAAGATCGATCTCGCCCTGCTCACGCCGCCCACCACGCCTGGCGAGCTCCATAGCCGCACACTCTTTGAAGAGCGTTATGTCTGCATGATGCGCGCCGATCATCCGGACGCGGGCATGCCGCTCTCGCTGGCGCGTTTTTGCGCGCTGGAGCAGGTGCTGGTCTCTTATGAAGGGGAGAGCTTTCACGGCGTGACCGACGACGCGCTGGCCAGAATTGGCCGCAGCCGGCGCGTGGGCCTGTCGGTGAGCAGTTTTTTAGTGCTGCCGGAGGTGCTGGCGATAAGCGACATGATAGCCGTAGTGCCGGAGCGGATGGCGGAAAACCGGCCGGGGATGTTCGTCTGCGAACCCCCTCTGGCGGTGCCCGGCTTTACCAAAAGCATGGCCTGGCACGGGCGGGTACACCGCAACCCGGCGCAGGCGTGGCTGCGGGGGCTGCTGCTGGAGACCAGCCAGCGGCACAGATAGCCAGGCAACCATTATGCCCGGCTATCACAGTGAATAAACCTACTCGAAAAAGACCGCAATTTTGTTAAACATGGTGGGATCGGACTGGTTACGCACCACTTTTGTGACATCCTCCAGCTTGTCGATCTGCGCCATCATCTGCTCCAGACGCTGGTCGTCATTTACCAGCAACCAGATGCGGCTGTGCTCGCTGCCCTGAATCGGCAAACAGAGGATCCCCTCCACGTTAAAGGCCCGGCGGGCGAAGAGCCCGCAGACGTGGGTCATGACGCCAGGGTGGTTGCGGACGGTGAGTTCCAGAATGACGTTATCGTGTTGTTTCTGCATGGCTTATTCCCCCACCATTTCGGTATTGGCTGCCCCTGGCGGGACCATTGGATAGACTTTTTGTTGCGCGTCGATACGCACGTGGATCAGCGCCGGACCGGGGCGCGAAATTGCCGCCTGCAGGGCGGCCTGGGCGTCCTCTTCGGCATTCAGATCGCAGGTATAGAGGCCAAACCCGGCGGCAATCTGCATAAAGTTGATGGTGCCAGGATAGGTAGCGGCAAAGACCCCCTGCTTGTAGAACAGGCTCTGCTGCTGATGTACCAGCCCCAGCGCTTCGTTGTTCATCAGGATAATTTTCACATCCAGCTGGTTTTCCGCCGCGGTGGCCATCTCCTGGATATTCATCATCAGGCTGCCGTCGCCGGAGAAGCAAATAACCTTGCGATCCGGATTGGCCAGCGCCGCGCCAATGGCCGCCGGCAGGCCAAAGCCCATGGTCCCCAGGCCGCCGGAGGTGAGCCACTGGCGGGGACGGTTCAGAGGATAGGCCTGCGCGGTCCACATCTGATGCTGGCCCACGT
>DKMV01000387.1 GCA_002469605.1 Leclercia sp. UBA7405 | reverse complement strand
CCGCCCATGCCGTCCAGCGGCTTCAGGATGATATCGCCATGCTTCTGCCAGAAGGCTTTCAGCTGGGTCTTGCTGCGGGTCACCAGGGTTTCCGGCGTCAGGTCGGAGAACCAGGCGGTATAGAGCTTCTCGTTACAGTCGCGCAGGCTCTGGGGCTTGTTGACGATCAGCGTGCCTTTCTCTTCGGCGCGCTCAAGAATATAGGTGCAGTAGATGTACTCGGTGTCGAACGGCGGATCTTTACGCATCAGGATGACGTCGAGGTCGGCCAGGGGCAGATCCTGCTCTGAGCCAAACTCGTACCACTTATCATAATTCTGCTCGACGTTAACAATGCGGGTACGCGCGCGGGCTTCACCGTTGATCAGGTAGAGATCGCTCATCTCCATATAGTGAAGCTGATAGCCGCGACGCTGCGCCTCCAGCAGCATAGCGAAGCTGGAGTCTTTCTTGATGTTGATGTTTGCGATGGGGTCCATCACGATGCCGAGCTTAATCATGTTCTTCTCCGTTAGCCCAGATCGCCAAAACGCACCTGAAGCGCGGTGATGGCGGTGAGCGCAGTTGTCTCAGTACGCAGAACGCGAGGTCCCAACAGAATATCAGTAAACTGGTAGCGCGCGGTCATGGCGATTTCATCCGCCGACAGCCCGCCCTCCGGGCCAATCAGCAGCCGTACGCGCTCTACCGGCAGCGGCAGCGTGTTGATGCTGGCACTGGCGCGCGGGTGCAGGTTGAGCTTCAGCCCGCTCTCCTCTTCAGCACACCAGGCCTCCAGATCCATCGCCGGCCGGATCTCCGGCACGCGGTTGCGGCCACACTGTTCGCAGGCGGCGATGGCGATCTTCTGCCACTGCTGAAGCTTTTTATTCAGTCGTTCAGCATCCAGTTTAACGCCGCAGCGCTCAGAAAAAAGTGGCGTAATGAGGCTTACACCAAGTTCGATCGATTTCTGGATAGTGAATTCCATTTTTTCGCCGCGCGACATTACCTGTCCCAGGTGGATATGCAGCGGCGACTCACGATCGTCGATCACGCCCCGCACCACGCTGACCTGCACGCTTTTTTTATCGGCGCGGGTAATTTGTGCGTCAAACACCTGGTTTGAACCGTCAAACAGCTGAATCGCCTGACCGGCACCCATGCGCAGCACGCGGCCAACGTGGTTGGCGGCCTCTTCGGACAGGGCAATTTCACTGCCTGTGGCGATCGGTTCAGGATGATAAATACGAGGAACACGCATAGTAAAAACGTCCATCAAGAGCTAAGCCCCTGCACAGTCTATCCCCTCTCCCTTGTGGGAAGAGGGCCAGGGTAAGGGGTGTCGGCAAAGAAACAATTGCCGCTAGTGTAGGTTAGCTCTTTCGCGCCTGGCAAGCGCGCTGGACGTAAGGGTTATGATTCCCCTGCACTTTAGCGATGCGTTCGTCCCGCAGGCACTCCCATGGGGTGACCGGATAGAGCTTATCCCAGGCGGTAAAGAGCTGCGTCTGCTGGCGGGAGAGGTTTAAGGCGTAGCGGTCGCGCATATAGAAGTAGGTGCGGGCGATGCTGCCGCGGGCGCGAGCCGGTGGCTCGGCCATCTTCTCTTTAAAATCGACCTTCATGGCGCACTGGCCATACTGGCCTTCACCGCCGTTCCACTGGCTGTACATAAAGTTGCCGCGATCGCCGTTGACCTCACCCACCGCGGGCTGCAGGTTGTGCATATCGCTCTCCATCTGGCGATAGACCGTATCTTTGGCGCAGTTTTTCCGCCCGCCATCCTGCCAGCACTGGCGCTGATGGCCGAACTGCCAGGCGGGAACCACGTGCTCCCATTCGATCCGGCTGGCGCGGTTGGCGTTTTTCCGCACTTTGTAGCCGCATGAATCAAGGTCGACTACCCCTTTTTTGCCCTGCCAGTCGATCTTGCAGCCGCAGTAGAAATCGCCGGGGGCATCGGCGTTAATTTTAACGCCAGCGGCCTTGGCCTGGGCAAAGCTGTGGATACCTTCGGCCAGCGTCTGGCCGGAGAGCGCGCTCGCCAGCAGGGCCAGCGCGAAGGAGAATTTACGGGACATCGGAAACTCCGTTGCAAAACGAGCCCGCAACGTAACCAAAGTTGTTCCTGTATGCAATCAGTCCGATCATGAAAGTTCATGATTGTGACCGGCTACTCCGCCGCCAGCACCTCGCCGCACTTCACGCAGCGGTAGGTGGCTTCGCCGCGCACCACCCGGTTGTGCCGCCGGACGGTAAGCTGATGCTGCTGGCAGGAGCAGCGATAGGGGAAGGTATTGCGGCGTACCGACTCCAGCTCGAAGGCATGGGTACGGCGCGCCGGCACGCCAAGTACTCCCTCCATCATCCATTTCCACTCTTTACCGTGGGGCGCCACCCGGCCAAAGTGTTTCCACACCAGCAGGTGCGCCAGCTCGTGCGGCACTACTTCGTCGATAAAGGCTTGCTGGTTTTCCATCAGCAATACCGGATTCAGGCGGATTTCGTAAGCGTCCAGCCAGGCCGTGCCGGCTGAGGTGCCGCGCTGGTGGTAGACCAGCTTAGGTTCCGGGTAGTTACGGGCAAGCTTCAGGTTGGCGCGGGAGAGATGTTCCCGCAGGCTGCGCATAACGGCTTGCTGGATGGCGATAGGGAGGCGGGGAGTTTTCATAGGGGCAGAGCATAAAACGCGAAGCGGGGAGACGCAACAGGCGCCTCCCCGAAGAGATGTTAGTCGTGTGCGCCGATTTCGCGCAGCTTGCGACCTTTCATCAGGTTACGTTCGATATGTTCCAGCGACACGTGTTTGGTTTCAGGAACCAGCCACAGGGTCAGGACGATGAACAGCAGGTTCAGACCGCCGTACACCCAGAAGGTGTTGGCATTGCCCAGGGTGTTGAGCATGGTCAGGAAGGTTGCACCCACGATCATGTTCGCGATCCAGTTGGTAGCGGTAGAGCAGGTGATACCGAAATCGCGGCCTTTCAGCGGCTGGATCTCAGAGCAGAGTACCCAAATCAGCGGACCGGCGCTCATGGCGAAGCCAACGATAAACATCAGCAGCATGCCCACGGCGAAGTACTGTGCGGTTGGGGTTTCGATACCCATGTGCATCATGGTGCCCAGCACGCCCATGCCGACGGCCATGACCAGGAAGCCCAGCGTCAGGGTCGGCTTACGGCCCCAGCGATCCACCAGACCGATGGCGATAAAGGTCGCCAGCACGTTAGTCAGACCAACGATAACCGTGCCCCACATCTGTTCGGTGGTATTGGTATAGCCCGCCAGCTCAAAGATTTTCGGCGCGTAATACATGATGACGTTCATCCCGGTGAACTGCTGCATCACCTGCAGCAGCACGCCAAGGAACACCGCGCGGCGGAAGTTGCTGTTCTCTTTAAACAGCGCCCAGCCGCTCTGTTTCACCTTCAGGCTTTCGCGGATCTCTTCCAGCTCGTTTTTCGCTTCGGCGCTGGTATCACGCAGGCGTAACAGCACGCGTTCGGCATCGTGGAAGCGGCGTTTGGCGGCGAACCAGCGCGGGCTGTCCGGCAGGAAGAAGACGCCAATCAGCAGCAGAATCGCCGGAATGATAATCACGCCCAGCATCCAGCGCCATGCGCCGCTGTAGCTGAAGGCGGTATCGGAGAGATAAGCACCAAGAATACCGATGGTGATCATCAGCTGATAGAGCGAAATCATACTGCCGCGGATTTTCTCTGGTGCAATTTCAGAGAGATAGAGCGGGGCAGTATAAGAAGCCACGCCAACTGCCAGGCCCAGTACTACGCGGGCAGCAATCAGCATCTCCGGGTTTGGCGCCATAGCTGGCCACAGCGAACCGATAACAAACAGCACAGAGCCGACCATCAGGCTCTTTTTACGACCCAGGTGTGATGACATCCAGCCGCTGCCGATTGCACCGACCGCCGCGCCAAACATCATCGAGCTGAC
>DKMV01000325.1:4657-12129 GCA_002469605.1 Leclercia sp. UBA7405 | reverse complement strand
TGGGTTGAGATCTGTAGTGGCCAGCGGACTTTCCCAGAGTTTCCACCTTTAGCAATGGTTTATGCAGGCCATCAATTTGGACAATGGGCAGGTCAGCTAGGCGACGGACGCGGTTTACTCATTGGACAAATTCTGAATAAAAAAGGTCAAACCATCGATTTGCATTTGAAGGGTGCAGGCCCTACCCCTTATTCACGCATGGGAGATGGCCGAGCAGTTTTACGTTCAGTTATTCGCGAATATTTAGCAGGTCATGCCTTAAATGCTCTAGGAGTCGCCTCGAGTCATGCAGTAGGTTTTACAAGCTCTACCCAAGGTGTACAACGTGAAAAACTAGAACCTGGTGCAATGTTGCTTAGGACATCTGAATGTCATATTCGTTTAGGGCATTTTGAATGGATCAATCAATATGCGCCTGAGTTATTGGCCGAGTTCACTCAAAAATGCATTGAATGGCACTATCCAGAATGTCAACAAGAAGAACAGCCTATTTTAGCTTTTGCTAAAGCTGTGATTAGAAATACAGCCATTATGATTGCTAAATGGCAGCTGGTCGGTTTTGCTCACGGTGTGATGAATACCGATAACTTGAATATTACGGGCTCTACACTCGATTTTGGCCCATACGGTTTTATGGAACGTTTCCGTCCAAACTGGATTAACAACCATTCTGATTACCAAGGACGTTATACCTATCAAAACCAACCGAGTATTGCGCACTGGAATTTATGGACTTGGTTAAATAATCTCATTCCACTTGCTGAGCCTGAGCAAAAGGAGCAATTCAAAGAAGCGTTGGCCGCTTGTCTAGAAGAATTTGAACCAACTTTTATTGAGCATTACACCACTGGGTTATGCAAAAAAATGGGACTTCCTCATTTTCATAAAGACAGTACTGAATGCGGCTTAAGCTTTTTACGTATTTTGCAAACAGAGCAGCTTGATTACACTCAAAGCTTTATTCGCCTTCAAAATAAAGAGTATAAGGTTTTACGTGATGATTGCCTTGATATTCGACAATTTGATGCTTTCCTTACGCAATATGAAAATATTCGTGAACATCAAGATACCGATGAACTTGATGCGAACATGCAAGAAGCAAATCCGATTTATATTTTACGTAATCATATGGCACAGCGAGCGATTGAAGCAGCGGAGCGAGATGATTTTAGTGAAGTAGACCGTTTGTTTAAGTTACTCAATCATCCTTATACAAGACAACCAGATTTGGAAAAACCTGAAGACTTAGGGCCATTGCCAAGCGATGTACCTGATGTAGCAGTGAGCTGTTCGTCTTAATTTTTTATCCACATTTTCTGTGGATAACATTGTGGTTATCCACAGAATAACTTTTCTAAGCAATTATTCTTCAGGATATTCGAAGCGATATCCTACACCGTAAACAGCTTGAATCCACTCATGACGGTTACCAGTTTCCGCCACTTCCGTGATTTTTCGACGCAAGTTTTTAATATGGCTATCAATAACTCGGTCAGCAACATCAAAGCTGTCCGGATTAATATGATCTAATAATTGTGCACGTGAATAAACTTGCCCCACATGTTCTAAAAATAGCTCAAGTAGGCGAAATTCTGTCGGCGTTAAACTTAAAGATTTTTGTTGATACCAAATTCTTTGTTGGGCTTTATCGATGCGGAACGAATCATTTTGTTCTGACTCAGCCTTACGTTCCAAACGGCGTAAAACTGCTTGTACACGGGCAACCAACTCTTTTGGACTAAAAGGTTTGCACACATAATCATCTGCTCCCATATTTAGCCCTAAAACACGGTCAATTTCTTCAGTACGTGCAGTTACCATAATAATTGGTAAGTCTGACTGTTCACGTACTTTACGGCAAATCGTTAAACCATCCATTCTTGGAACCATTAAGTCCAGAATCATTAAATTAGGTTTACGTTGTTGAAAGCTCGTATAAGCATCTTGACCATCATGAAACATGCTTACTTCGAAACCAGCAGCCTCAAGATAATCACGCACCAGATGCGCTAACTCGACTTCATCTTCAACCAACATTACATGTTTCATGGGCCATTTTTCCTTTTATTTAACTCTGCTTTTTAAAGGTAAGTACACAACGTAAACCACCTAATGGTGAGTGTTCAAAACTTAGTGTACCACCAAGCGCTTGCGCAATTTTACAAGATAAAGCTAAGCCTAGTCCTGTTCCACCTGTACTACGCGTACGCGAATCATCTACACGATAAAAACGTTCACCTAAACGTGATAATTGTTCATCACTTAAACCAAACGGACTGTCATCGACATATAAAGTCCACTCCTGAGACGTTTGACTTGTATGAATATGAATCTTTCCACCTGTTTCGGTATAACGAATACTATTACTAATTAAATTAACAATAATTTGTTTAAAGCGATCACGGTCTAATAATAATGGAACGCCCTCACCTTCCACCTCAATTTCCAGCTCTGCCTGTTCGAGTTTAGGTCTGAAATTTTCGACTTCTTGCAGTACAACATCCCAAGGGTTGACCGAACTTAAATAGCATTTAAGTTGCTGGGCATCGGCCTGTGCCAAGTCTGCAAGATCTTGAGTGAGTTTCTTTAAGCTTGAAACTTGTCGCATCATGGCATCGAGATGTTCAGGAGTCGCCTTTCGAATACCATCTTGCATTGCCTCGATTTGCGCTTGCAATACAGCTAATGGTGTTTTTAACTCATGAGATGTATCTGCAACCCATTGACGTCGTGATTCTTCATGTTGATGTAAAATCTCGGCTAAATGATTTAGTTGAGTTGATAAGTCACCTAACTCATCATTTCGTTTAATCACAACTTGATGCTGATAATTACCTTTAGTTAATTCATTTGTTGCATTTAATAAACGCTGAATTGGCTTTTTAAAATAAGTTGCCATTAAAAGTGCTGCAACTAAACTCGACAGCAATGTTAAGGCATAAATTAAAAGTAAATAACGCTTTTGATTACTAAAGAAATTAATACTTAAAGCATCTTCTTTATCTAGGACTGGTTTTAGTCCTAAGTACCCTACCACCTCATTATTGACGATGATGGGACGGTACGACATTTGATCTGAAGATGGCGGTTCACCCACTACAAACTGATGTTTGGCATCATATAAGGATAAACGAGAACTTAAGCCTAAACGGTCGGGTAAAGCAATAAAGCGCTTCTTACCATTTTGTGTCTCAATATCTTTGAGACTTCCTCTTTTTGACTTGTTTTTATTGTCATCACGTGGACGAAACTGGTTAGCACTTAACGGGAATTTTAAACCTTCAAATGGTTGATATTCAGAAGGTAAGTTTTTTTCTAGTGTGCGTAACTCTTCATCGCTAAAAATAGAATTTTTATTTGGAGATGCACCATCTGGAGAAACATTAATGAGAGTGTGTTCATCGAAAGAATGCTGCTGAATGGCAATGTCATATTGGCGTCTTAACCACCACTGTGAAAGACGATCGTAATCATCTGGAGCGGCTGTTCCTTCAATTTGTAAGATTTGGGCCTGAATCGCGTTTCCCCAATCATGATAAACATTATAAACATTTCCAAGATTGGTCATGAGCCGATCTAGCTTTTGCATTTCAACATCAGCCACATATTTGGCAAAGTTCTTTTGCATGGTCCAGTGCAGAACACTCAAACTTGCGGTTGCAATTAACAGCGTGGTAAGCAAGACCGTTAAAAATAGCCGCAATGCAATGGGAACACGTAGAACGTTCAAAAGCACTCTCTCATTTTTATCCTATATTTTGCATTGTAACCAACAACGAAAAGAAAAACTCTCCATTGTTTCTTCATCTTTATTATTTAATCTTTACTCATCAAAAAGAATCAGCTCTTGAATGGGGTAAAAACATGAAAGCAATGACAAAAATCGCCTTAATCAGTGCCAGTGTTTTATCGATGGGTGCATTGACTGCCTGTCAAACGACTAGCAACGTGAATGAGCAGAAAGATCATTCTCGCATGATGAAACATCATGAAGGTCAAAAACAGCATCGTCTTACTCCAGAGCAACGCGAGCAGTTCAAAGCCGCTCGTGCAGAACGCATGCAATTGCATAAACAGATTCAACAGGCCTGTGACGGCAAAGCTGCAGGCAGTGCAGTCCAAATCAAGGCGGGTGATAAAACCGTTGATGGTCAATGCAAGATTTCTTTCAAACCCGACCATAAAGGCATGAAAGCTCAACGTGGTGAATTCCGTGGCATGCGCGGTGAACATCGTCCGATGCGTGATGAATTCCGAGGTGGTATGAACCGTGGAGAAGCATTAACGGATAGTCAACGTGCAGAAATGGTTAAACAGTATAATCAGCGTTTATCAGAACGTCAGGCTTTACAAACTGCGTTTGCCAACGCTTGTAAAGGTCAAACCCACGGCAAGGCAGTTCAAGTGAAAGCGGGTGCTCAAACTATTGATGGTCAATGTATCGTGCACTTCCAGCCGAATGCACCCATCAAGATGACTAAAGCTGCATCTTGATCTTCTTCTACGTTTCTTATTCCTTCAAATTCAGGCACCTTCGGGTGCCTTTTTTATTTCCGAAATTCCACTCATCTTTATAACTAACTTTAAGATCATATTAATCAATTAGTTAGTCTCTATCATTAATTAAAATGGAAATTGTTTTTGATTTTGAAAAATATCCAGATAGTCTTAACTCTGCTGAGCGAAAAAGACACAAGGATCTTTCGCACGCATTGGGGAACTGATTCTGGATCTTTGAAGAGGAGCAACGCGATGACGCAACAGGCAACCACCGCCGACGAACTGGCCTTTACCCGGCCTGCCGGCGAACAGGAACAGCAGATCCTGACCGCTGACGCGGTCGACTTCTTAACCGAGCTGGTCACGCGCTTTACGTCGCAGCGCAATAAGCTGCTGGCCGCACGCATCCGGCAGCAGCAGGATATTGATAGCGGTAAGCTGCCAGATTTTATTTCGGAAACCGCTTCCATTAGAAGTAGTGGCTGGACAATCCGCGGTATTCCGACTGATTTACAGGATCGTCGTGTTGAGATCACCGGCCCGGTTGAGCGCAAGATGGTAATCAACGCCATGAACGCCAACGTTAAAGTCTTTATGGCGGATTTCGAGGATTCTCTGGCGCCGGACTGGCGTAAGGTTATCGAAGGGCAGATTAACCTGCGCGACGCGGTTAACGGGACCATCAGCTACACCAGTGAAGCCGGAAAGATTTACCAGCTCAAACCCAACCCGGCGGTGCTGATCTGCCGCGTACGCGGGCTGCACCTGCCGGAAAAGCATGTTACCTGGCGCGGTGAGGCCATTCCGGGCAGCCTGTTTGATTTCGCGCTCTACTTCTTCCACAACCATAAAAACCTGCTGGCAAAAGGAAGCGGCCCCTACTTCTATTTGCCGAAGACCCAGTCCTGGCAAGAAGCGGCCTGGTGGAGCGACGTTTTCAGCTACGCCGAAGATCGCTTCAACCTGCCGCGCGGCACCATCAAAGCCACGCTGCTGATTGAAACCCTGCCGGCAGTGTTCCAGATGGATGAGATCCTGCACGCCCTGCGCGACCACATCGTGGGTCTGAACTGCGGGCGCTGGGATTACATCTTTAGCTACATCAAGACCCTGAAAAACCACCCGGACCGCGTCCTGCCGGATCGCCAGGTGGTCACCATGGACAAAGCCTTTCTGAGCGCCTACTCGCGCCTGCTGATCAAGACCTGCCACAGGCGCGGCGCCTTCGCCATGGGCGGTATGGCGGCCTTTATCCCCAGCAAAGACGCGGAGCGCAATAATCAGGTACTGAATAAAGTGAAGGCAGATAAAGAGCTGGAGGCCCGCAACGGCCACGACGGTACCTGGGTCGCCCACCCGGGGCTGGCGGATACGGCGATGGAAGTCTTTAGCCGCATTCTGGGCGAGAACAAAAACCAGCTGCATGTCTCCCGCGCGGAAGATGCCCCCGTCAGCGCCAGCCAGCTGCTGGAGCCGTGCGAGGGGGAGCGCACGGAAGAGGGGATGCGCGCCAATATCCGCGTTGCCGTGCAGTACATCGAGGCGTGGATCTCCGGCAACGGCTGCGTCCCTATCTACGGTCTGATGGAAGATGCCGCCACGGCGGAGATCTCGCGTACCTCTATCTGGCAGTGGATCCATCATCAGAAAACGCTCAGCAACGGCAAACCGGTGACCAAAGCCCTGTTCCGCCAGATGCTGGCCGAAGAGATGCGGACCATCCAGGATGAGCTGGGCGAGCACCGCTTCAGCAGCGGGCGCTTCGATGACGCCGCGCGCCTGATGGAGCAGATCACCACCTCAGACGACCTTATCGATTTCCTGACGCTGCCGGGCTACCGCCTGCTTGCCTGATTCCACCCTATAACGCTATGGAGCATCTGCACATGAAAACCCGTACCCAACAAATCGAAGAATTACAAAAAGAGTGGGCGCAGCCGCGCTGGGAAGGCATTCGCCGCCCGTACAGCGCCGAAGAGGTGGTGAAACTGCGCGGCTCGGTCAATCCTGAATGTACCCTGGCGCAGAACGGCGCGGCTAAAATGTGGCGTCTGCTGCACGGTGAGGCGAAAAAAGGCTATATCAACAGCCTCGGCGCGCTGACCGGCGGGCAGGCATTACAGCAGGCGAAAGCCGGGATTGAGGCGGTGTATCTCTCCGGCTGGCAGGTGGCGGCGGACGCTAACCTGGCCTCCAGCATGTATCCGGATCAGTCGCTCTATCCGGCCAACTCCGTCCCCGCAGTGGTGGATCGGATCAACAACACCTTCCGTCGGGCGGATCAGATCCAGTGGTCGGCGGGCATCGAGCCCAACGATCCGCGCTTTGTGGACTACTTCCTGCCCATCGTTGCCGATGCTGAAGCCGGCTTTGGCGGCGTGCTGAACGCCTTCGAGCTGATGAAATCGATGATTGAGGCCGGTGCAGCGGCCGTCCATTTCGAAGATCAGCTGGCGTCGGTGAAGAAGTGCGGGCATATGGGCGGTAAAGTGCTGGTCCCGACGCAAGAGGCGATTCAGAAACTGGTTGCCGCCCGTCTGGCCGCTGACGTACTGGGCGTGCCAACGCTGGTGATTGCCCGTACCGATGCGGATGCGGCAGATCTGATTACCTCAGACTGCGACCCGTATGACAGTGAATTTATCACCGGCGAGCGCACCAGCGAAGGCTTCTACCGTACCCATGCCGGTATCGAACAGGCGATCAGCCGCGGGCTGGCGTATGCGCCCTATGCGGATCTGGTCTGGTGTGAAACCTCCACTCCCGACCTGGCGCTGGCACAACGCTTTGCCGATGCCATCCATGCGAAATACCCGGGCAAGCTGCTGGCCTATAACTGCTCGCCCTCCTTCAACTGGCAGAAGAATCTGGATGACAGCACCATCGCCAGCTTCCAGCAGCAGCTGTCCGACATGGGCTACAAATACCAGTTCATCACCCTGGCGGGGATCCACAGCATGTGGTTCAACATG
>DKMV01000325.1:0-4608 GCA_002469605.1 Leclercia sp. UBA7405 | reverse complement strand
CACAGCATGTGGTTCAACATGTTCGACCTGGCGCGCGCCTATGCCCAGGGCGAGGGGATGAAGCACTACGTTGAGAAGGTACAGCAGCCGGAGTTTGCCGCCGGGAAAGAGGGCTACACCTTCGTGTCGCACCAGCAGGAGGTGGGCACCGGCTACTTCGACAAAGTCACTACCATCATTCAGGGCGGCGCCTCCTCGGTAACCGCGTTAACGGGCTCAACGGAAGAAGCGCAGTTCTGACGTTTTCCCCTCACCCTAACCCTCTCCCCACAGGGGAGAGGGGACGGTCCGGTGCGGGGTTGTATTTCACCCTCTCCCCTGTGGGAAGAGGGCCGGGGTGGGGGAAAAATATGTCGCGCGGCCTGGAATTACTGATTGCCCAAACCATTCTGCAGGGTTTCGACGCCCAGTACGGTCGTTTTCTGGAAGTGACGTCCGGCGCGCAGCAGCGCTTTGAACACGCCGACTGGCATGCGGTGCAGCAGGCGATGAAGCAGCGTATCCACCTCTACGATCACCACGTGGGGCTGGTGGTGGAGCAGCTGCGCTGTATCACCGATGGCAAAACCCCTGACGCCGACTTTTTGCTGCGGGTGAAGGCGCACTACACCGATCTGCTGCCCGACTACCCGCGCTTCGAAATTGCGGAGAGCTTTTTCAACTCCGTGTATTGCCGGTTATTTGACCACCGCTCGTTATCTCCTGAGCGGCTTTTTATTTTCAGCTCCCAGCCAGGGCGCCGCTTTCGCACCATTCCGCGCCCGCTGGCGAAGGAGTTCTTCCCGGACAGCGGCTGGGAAGAGCTACTGCACCGCGTGCTGAGCGATCTGCCGCTGCGTCTGCCCTGGCAGGATAAACCCCGGGATATCGCTTTTATCACCGCTCACCTCAATGAAGCCTTAGGTGACGGGCTGAAAGGCAGCTATCTGCAGGTGGCGAATGAGCTCTTCTATCGCAATAAGGCCGCATGGCTGGTGGGAAAACTGGTGACGCCATCCGCCACCTTGCCCTTCCTGTTGCCCATCCACCGCAGCGATGAAGGGGAGCTGTTTATCGATACCTGCCTGACCACCAGCGCCGAAGCCAGCATCGTCTTTGGCTTCGCCCGCTCCTATTTTATGGTGTATGCCCCGCTGCCCGCCGCGCTGGTGGAGTGGCTGCGGGAGATCCTGCCGGGCAAAACCACCGCCGAGCTGTATATGGCGATTGGCTGTCAGAAACATGGCAAAACCGAAAGCTACCGGGAGTACCTGCACTATATCGCCGGCGCGGATGAGCAGTTCATCGAGGCGCCTGGCATTCGCGGCATGGTGATGCTGGTCTTTACCCTGCCGGGCTTCGATCGGGTCTTTAAGGTCATCAAAGACAGGTTTGCTCCGCAGAAAGAGATGACCGCCGCCCACGTGCGCGCCTGCTATCAGCTGGTAAAGGAGCATGACCGCGTCGGGCGCATGGCTGATACCCAGGAGTTTGAAAACTTTGTGCTGGATAAGCGGCAGATAGCTCCGGCCCTGATGGCGCTGCTGCTGCAGGAGGCGCCGGGCAAAATCACCGATCTTGGCGACAGGATCGCCATCAGCCACCTTTACATTGAACGGCGCATGGTGCCGCTCAATATCTGGCTGGAACAGGTGGAGGGCCAGGCGTTGCGCGACGCCATCGAAGAGTACGGCAACGCTATCCGCCAGCTTGCCGCCGCCAATATCTTTCCCGGGGATATGCTATTCAAAAACTTCGGCGTCACCCGGCACGGGCGGGTGGTGTTCTACGATTACGATGAAATTTGCTATATGACGGAGGTGAATTTCCGCGATATTCCGCCGGCGCGCTACCCGGAAGATGAGCTGGCTGGCGAGCCCTGGTACAGCGTCTCGCCGGGTGATGTGTTTCCGGAAGAGTTTCGCCACTGGCTCTGCGCCGACCCGCGCATCGGGCCGCTGTTTGAAGAGATGCACGCCGATCTGTTCCGGGCGGACTACTGGCGCGGTTTACAAGCGCGAATTAAAAACGGGCACGTGGAGGACGTATATGCCTACCGCCGCCGCCAGCGGTTTAGCGTACGCTATGGCTGGCCGGCGAGCTCCACCACCTCAAACTCTTCGTAAATCAGCTCCATCTGTGGGGACCAGCTTCCTTCCCGCTCAAAGAACGGCTGATGGGCCGATTGCCAGTAGGCCAGGCTGAGATCGCCTTCTCCTTCCATCGCGGCCAGCTCGGGGCTCATTTCATCAAAACGTATCAGCCTGAGGGCGATAGTGCGTATGACGCAGACGGCCTCGCCCGCGCCGTTAAGCACAATATGATAGGTGCCGGGCGTGACGGGTGGCTGTTCCTGGCGGTAGCTGGCTAGCGAGCCGCAGGTGCCGCGCTTTTTACCCGCCACCACCAGCGCCGCCAGCTCGTCGGCGAGCGCCGGCGAATCGCCGAACGCCCAGCATAACGCCTGCGGATATTTATCCTGCCAGTAGGATTTTAAGGTGCTCATTAGCGTACTCCGCCGTAGGCCAGGGTGACCTCTTTGGCCGCCTTAATCACCAGCGCCCCCAGCTCGGTAACCCGGTCATCAGTCATGCGCGAAATCGGGCCGGAGATAGAAATTGCCGCAAAGGGCTCCCGGTGCTCGTCAAAAATGCAGGCCGCCAGGCAGCGCAGCCCCAGGGCATGCTCTTCATCATCAAAGGAATAGCCGCGCTTGCGGGTCAGGGCCAGATCTTCTTTCAGATGCAGCGGCGAGACCAGGGTCGCGTGGGTATAGGCTTGCAGCCCTTTACGGTGCAGCAGGCCGGTTACCTGCTCTTCGCTGAGCTGGGCGAGAAAAGCCTTGCCCGCGCCTGAGGCGTGCATCGGCAGCTTGCCGCCGATGGGGGCAGACATGCGCATCAGCTGGGTACACTGTACCTGGTCGATGATAATGGCCTGGTGGTCGCTCTGATCCAGCACCGCTAGGTTCACCGTCTCGCCGGAATCCTCCATCAGCTTGCGCAGGATCGGGTGGACAATCGCCAGCAGGTTGCGGGTTTGCAGAAAACTGCTGCCAACGATAAAAGCCTGGGAGCCCACCGCCCAGTGGCCCAGCTCGCCCACCTGACGCACAAAGCCCAGCTGCTGCATGGTGGTGAGGAGGCGGTGGGTGGTGGAGTTCGGCAGACCGGCCTGCTGCGCCAGCTCGGTCAGCGCCACGCTGCCGTGCGCGTCGGCAATTAGCTCCAGCAGACGCAGGCCGCGCGTCAGCGACTGAACCTGACCGCCAGCCGGCGGCGTAGCCGCAGGGGAGGTAACGCGAGGTTTTTTTCCGCGTTTAGCCGGTACCGGGGTAGCCATAGTTGCTCCATTTCAGCGTTGTACGTGGAAACCATTTTCGTTTTAACCATTATGGAGGCAAATGCAGTTGTGCTGGTCGGATCTGTGAGCAATGAGGAAAGAAAGCGTGCGGAGTCTGACTGATGCCAGGGGAAAGTGGGGTGGAGAGCATCAGCACAGATCAAGTGCGCGGGTGTTACCCCGCGCCCGATCTTAATGATACCGCGCGTCGCGATCGGCGGTCAGATCGTAGAGCTGATATTTACGACTCAGCATCTGGCCACCATCACGCGTCAGCGGCACCCAGTTGACCTGCGCGCGGCCGCGCGTCGGCGTAACGGTAAAGAGATCCAGTGGAATCGACAGATAGAAACCTTTGGTGAAATCCCCTTCGCCATACTGCTCTGACGACACGTTGGTTTTGGTGGCATAGACGCCAACCATTACGCCGCTGTCGAAGCGCTTCGAAACGTCAAGCGTGACGCCCTTATCCTTCGCCAGATACTGTCCGACGCTCGCCTTCACCAGCAGATCCTGCATAAACCACGGCCGCCAGTAAGCCGTAACATGGCCAGTCGGCGCCTTGTAGTTGGTGAACTGCATCATGTTGTCCCAGTCGCGCTGTTTGACATAGTTGGCATCAACGCCCACCGCCCAGTTGCTGTCTACCGGGCGGTAGAGCACTTCAGCACCGGCGCCGCCATACATGGTCTCCAGATAGCCGCCATAAACCTGACCATACAGGTTATTACCGAGGTAATGCATATAGTTGGCCTGCAGATCGTTTACGTAGACATTGTTTTTCACATAGTCGCGGATATGGGTACGCACGCGCGGCAGCGTGGAGTCAGAGGGCGCGCCGTTATAATTGAAGCGGTCATAGTTGTTCACGATATTGCCAAACAGGCTGCCGCCCACCAGCAGGTGATCGGTCAGCCAGTAATCCGCGTTTGCCATCGCGCCAACCTGATACATATAGAAGCTTTCCGGCCCGCCAACTGACTGGTTGAGCACCGGTGACAGGCTGTAGTTCAGGCGATCTTTACGCATAAACAGGCCCTGCTCGGTTGCGCCCGGATCGACCGGATTAACGCGCGACTGCTGCAGCGGCTGCTCATGCCCCAGCGGATAGCCGCTGAGCGTATTATGCAGGCTGGCAACCTGCGTGCGCGTCGTCACCTGCGGCATATTAAAGCGCGACTCCGTGACGGCAATCGTGTCAATGCCGGCCGGCAGGTGATTCATCATAATACGATTGGCGCGATCAACGCCTTCGCGCGTATTGCGATATTTGATCTGCTCACCGCT
>DKMV01000079.1 GCA_002469605.1 Leclercia sp. UBA7405 | reverse complement strand
TGCGAGAGAAATTACACCGGTTAACATCGAGGAAGAGCTGAAGAGCTCCTATCTGGACTATGCGATGTCGGTCATTGTTGGCCGTGCGCTGCCGGATGTCCGCGATGGCCTTAAGCCGGTACACCGTCGCGTACTATACGCCATGAACGTATTGGGCAATGACTGGAATAAAGCGTACAAAAAATCAGCCCGTGTCGTTGGTGACGTAATCGGTAAATACCACCCGCACGGTGATACCGCCGTTTATGACACCATTGTTCGTATGGCGCAGCCATTCTCCTTACGTTACATGCTGGTGGATGGTCAGGGTAACTTTGGTTCTGTCGACGGCGACTCCGCTGCAGCGATGCGTTATACGGAAATCCGTATGTCGAAAATCGCACATGAACTGATGGCTGACCTGGAAAAAGAGACGGTCGATTTCGTCGATAACTACGACGGCACCGAGCGCATTCCCGATGTTATGCCGACCAAGATCCCCAACCTGCTGGTTAACGGCTCGTCCGGTATCGCCGTGGGCATGGCGACCAACATTCCGCCGCACAACATCACAGAAGTTATCAACGGCTGCCTGGCCTATATCGACGATGAAGAGATCAGCATTGAAGGGCTGATGGAACACATCCCGGGCCCGGACTTCCCAACCGCTGCCATTATTAATGGCCGTCGCGGCATTGAAGAAGCGTACCGCACCGGTCGCGGCAAAATCTATATTCGCGCCCGCGCCGAAGTAGAAGCTGACGCAAAAACCGGCCGCGAGACCATCATCGTCCACGAAATTCCGTATCAGGTGAACAAAGCACGCCTGATCGAGAAAATCGCCGAACTGGTGAAAGAGAAACGCGTTGAAGGCATCAGCGCGCTGCGCGACGAGTCTGACAAAGACGGTATGCGCATCGTTATCGAGATCAAGCGTGACGCGGTGGGCGAGGTGGTGCTGAACAACCTCTACTCCCAGACTCAGCTGCAGGTCTCCTTCGGTATCAACATGGTTGCGCTGCACCATGGTCAGCCGAAGATCATGAACCTGAAAGAGATCCTGAGCGCGTTCGTGCGTCACCGCCGCGAAGTGGTGACCCGTCGTACCATCTTTGAACTGCGCAAAGCGCGCGACCGTGCGCACATCCTTGAAGCGCTGGCCGTGGCCCTGGCGAATATCGACCCGATTATCGAGCTGATCCGCCGTGCCCCTACGCCGGCAGAAGCGAAAGCGGGCCTGATTGCCAATCCGTGGGATCTGGGCAACGTCTCCGCCATGCTGGAACGCGCGGGCGATGACGCTGCACGTCCGGAGTGGCTGGAACCGCAGTACGGTATCCGCGATGGCAAATACTGGCTGACCGAACAGCAGGCACAGGCGATTCTGGATCTGCGTCTGCAGAAACTGACCGGCCTTGAGCATGAAAAACTGCTCGACGAGTATAAAGAACTGCTGGAGCAGATTGCCGAGCTGCTGCACATCCTGGGCAGCGCTGAGCGCCTGATGGAAGTGATCCGCGAAGAGCTGGAGCTGGTCCGCGATCAGTTTGGCGATGAGCGTCGCACCGAAATCACCGCCAACAGCTCTGATATCAACATTGAAGATCTGATCAACCGCGAAGACGTGGTGGTTACCCTGTCTCACCAGGGCTATGTGAAGTATCAGCCGCTGACCGACTACGAAGCCCAGCGTCGTGGCGGTAAAGGCAAATCTGCCGCGCGTATCAAAGAAGAAGACTTTATCGACCGCCTGCTGGTGGCCAACACCCACGACACCATCCTCTGCTTCTCCAGCCGGGGCCGTCTCTACTGGATGAAGGTCTATCAGCTGCCGGAAGCGAGCCGCGGCGCCCGTGGCCGTCCGATTGTTAACCTGCTGCCGTTGGAAGCGAACGAACGTATCACCGCGATCCTGCCGGTGCGTGAGTACGAAGAGGGCGTTAACGTCTTTATGGCGACCGCCAGCGGCACCGTGAAGAAAACGGCGCTGACCGAGTTCAGCCGTCCGCGTTCTGCCGGTATTATCGCCGTCAACCTGAACGAAGGCGACGAACTGATCGGCGTGGATCTGACCTCCGGTACTGACGAAGTGATGCTGTTCTCTGCTGTCGGTAAGGTAGTGCGCTTTAAAGAGAACGCGGTGCGCGCCATGGGCCGTACGGCGACCGGCGTGCGCGGTATCAAACTGGCGGGTGAAGACAGCGTGGTTTCCCTGATCGTTCCGCGTGGCGAAGGGGCTATCCTCACCGTCACCCAGAACGGCTACGGTAAACGTACCGCCCAGGATGAATACCCGACCAAGTCTCGCGGCACGCAGGGCGTTATCTCTATCAAAGTGACCGAGCGCAACGGCTCCGTTGTAGGCGCGGTACAGGTAGACGACTGCGACCAGATCATGATGATCACCGATGCCGGTACCCTGGTGCGTACCCGCGTATCGGAAATCAGCGTTGTCGGCCGTAATACCCAGGGCGTTATTCTGATCCGTACCGCGGAAGATGAAAACGTGGTGGGCCTGCAGCGTGTTGCAGAGCCGGTAGATGACGAAGAGCTTGACTCAATCGACGGCAGCGTAGCGGAAGGCGATGATGAAATCGCGCCGGAAGCCGACACCGACGACGATGCGGCAGATGATGCCGAAGAGTAATAGCCTCTGAGCGCAAAGGGCCGGTTTTCCGGCCCTTTTCTTTTTGCAGACGGCTGAATTGCAGACAACCGAACATTGCGGCAAGGCGCGTTTACCGCTACCTTAACCACATTCTTTTTTACCCTGATGGCGGAGCCTCGCCCCCTTGAAATACCTCGTCTCCTTCCGAACTACGCTGAAAGTCTCACGCTATCTTTTTCGCGCGCTCGCGCTTCTGCTCTGGCTACTGATTGCGCTGTTTTCAGTGTTTTATATTGTCAGCGCGCTAAACGAGAAGGAGGCGGAGATCCGGCAGGAGTTTAACCTCAGCTCCGATCAGGCCCAGCGCTACATTCAGCGCACCTCCGACGTAATGAAGGAGCTGAAGTACATCGCGGAGAACCGCCTGACGGCAGAAAACGGCATTATGGCGACCCGCGGACGGGATAACAGAGCGGAAGTCCCCACCTTTGAGCCGCTGTTCCCGGACTCTGACTGCTCGGCGATGAGCAGCGCCTGGCGCGGCTCGCTGGAGTCG
>DKMV01000359.1 GCA_002469605.1 Leclercia sp. UBA7405 | reverse complement strand
GTTCTGCGGCCTGCCGGGTAATCCGGTCTCAGCGGCGCTTACCTTCTATCAGCTGGTGCAGCCTCTGCTGGCCCGGCTGAGCGGCAAGCCCGGCAGCGCCCTGCCCCCGCGCCTGCGGGTCCGCGCCGCCACCCGGCTGAAGAAGGCGCCGGGGCGCCTCGACTTCCAGCGCGGCATCGTTGCGCGCGACGCCGAGGGGAATTTGCAGGTGAGCACCACCGGCCACCAGGGATCGCACATCTTCAGCTCCTTTAGCCAGGGCAACTGCTTTATCGTCCTCGAGCGCGAGCGCGGCAACGTGGAAGCGGGCGAATGGGTCGAGGTAGAGCCTTTTAACGCGCTGTTCGGAGGCTGACCATGAGCGTCGAGCTGAGCGATGAAGAGATGATGCGCTACAACCGGCAGATCGTGCTGCGCGGCTTCGATTTTGACGGTCAGGAGGCGCTAAAAGCGGCCCGGGTGTTGGTGGTGGGGCTTGGCGGACTGGGCTGCGCGGCGTCGCAATACCTGGCCGCGGCGGGCGTGGGCAGCATGACGCTGCTCGATTTCGACACCGTCTCCCTCTCGAACCTGCAGCGCCAGACCCTGCACAGCGACGCCACTCTCGGCGAGCCGAAAGTAGTATCGGCCCATGCCCAACTGGCGCGAATCAATCCCGGCGTGAAATATACGCTGCTCAACGCCCTGCTCGACGACGCCTCTCTCGCCGCCCAGGTTGCCCACCACGATCTGGTGCTCGACTGCACCGATAACGTGGCGGTGCGCAATCAGCTTAACGCGGCCTGCTTTGCCCATAAAACGCCGCTGGTCTCCGGAGCGGCGATCCGCATGGAGGGGCAAGTCACGGTCTTTACCTGGGCCGAGGGCGAGCCCTGCTACCGCTGCCTGAGCCGCCTGTTTGGCGACAACGCCCTCACCTGCGTGGAGGCCGGCGTTATGGCACCGCTGGTGGGGGTGATCGGTTCCATGCAGGCGATGGAGGCCATCAAGGTGCTGGCCCACTACGGCACCCCGGCGGCGGGAAAAATCGTGATGTACGATGCGATGCAGTGCCAGTTCCGCGAGATGAAATTGATGCGCAACCCCACCTGCGAGGTGTGTGGAGCAAGGTAAAAGCAAAAAGGCAACGACAGTTGCCTTTTTTAGTGTTTGCTCCCTCTCCCTGTGGGTGTACGGTCCGGGGTGAGGCAAGGTAAAAGCAAAAAGCAACGCCAGTTGCTTTTTTAGTGTTTGCTCCCTCTCCCCGTGGGAGAGGGCCGGGGTGAGGGCATCAGGCCGCACATTCCCCCTCTCCCTCAAGGGAGCGGGGACCGTTCGGTGCACATTAAATAGAAGTGCGCCCAAACGCCCCCATCCAGTCCTGCTCAAACTTCGCCACCGCCGCGTCCACCGCCGGATAGCTAATCAACTGCTGCGCCACGTCCAGCGGCAGGGTAATAGACTCACAGCCCGCCAGCAGGCAGTCCAGCGCCTGGCGCGGAGTTTTAAAGCTGGCGGCCAGTACTTTAGCCTGCGGGGCATGCAGGGTCAGCAGCTGCTGCAGCTCCACCACTGTCTGGATCCCATCTCCGCCCTGGGCATCCACCCGGTTCACGTAAGGGGCAACATACTCCGCCCCCGCCAGCGCCGACAGCATCCCCTGCGCTGCGCCGTAGACCGCCGTACCCAGCGTAGGAATACCCTCGGCTTTCAGCATTTTGATGGCCGCCAGCCCCTCGGCTGTGACCGGCACCTTCACCACCAGATCCGCAATCATCGCTCGCAGTTTTATCGCCTCTTCCACCATCCCTTCGGCGGAGGTGGCCATCACCTGGGCAAACAGACGGCCCTTGCCGCCCAACGCCTCCTGAAGCTCAGGCAGCAGGGTTTCCAGCGGTTTTTTGCCCGCCGCCACGATGCTGGGGTTAGTGGTTACGCCCGCGAGAGGAAAGATGCGCGCAAGTTTTTTTACCGCTACGACGTCGGAGGTGTCGAGATAGAGTTCCATGATGTTGCCCTCAAAAATGATTCTGCAAATACCCTAGCACGGCAAAACCTCTCCTGGAGTTGACGCATGTCAAGATAACTTTCATTCGAAAGTAATTTAATCTTCATACGCAACCTAGAGGCATACACATGATCTTCAATATTCAGCGCTACTCAACCCATGACGGCCCCGGGATCCGCACCGTAGTGTTTCTGAAGGGCTGCTCTCTGGGCTGCCGCTGGTGTCAGAACCCGGAAAGCCGCGACCGTACCCGGGATCTGCTGTTCGACAACCGCCTCTGCCTGGCGGGCTGCGACCTGTGCCAGCAGGCCGCGCCGGGGGTGATAGACCGGGCGCTGAACGGGCTGGTCATCCACCGGGAAAAGCTCGACGACGAGACGCTCGACGCCCTCACCGCCTGCTGTCCAACCCAGGCATTAACCGTCTGCGGCGAAGCGCAGCAGGCGGCGGAAATTATGGCGACGGTGCTGCGGGATAAACCCTTTTATGAGCGCAGCGGCGGGGGCATCACCCTCTCCGGCGGCGAACCTTTTATGAACCCGACCCTGGCCCACGATCTGTTTAAAGCAAGCCATGAGCAGGGGATCCACACCGCCGTCGAAACCTGCCTGCACGTGCCCTGGCATTATATCGAGCCCTCGCTCCCCTGGGTCGATCTCTTCCTGGCCGATCTGAAGCACGTTGACGGCGAGGTCTTTAAAAAATGGACCGACGGATCGGCAAAACGGGTGCTGGATAACCTGAAGCGGCTTGCCGCTGCCGGAAAAAGCATCACCATTCGCGTCCCGCTGATCCAGGGATTTAACGCCGACAAGGCCTCTGTTACCGCCATCACCAACTTTGCCGCCGACGAACTCAACGTCCACGATATCCATTTTTTGCCCTATCACACCCTGGGCATGAATAAGTACAGCCTGCTGGGCCAGGCCTACACCGCACCCGATAAACCGCTCGACGACCCTGATTTACTGGCCTTTGCTCAGCAGTATGCCAGTCAGAAAGGGTTAACCGCGACCCTACGAGGATAAACCTATGACACAGCTGAATCTCACTACCCTGAGCGATCGTATTAAGGCCCACAAATCTGCCCTGGTGCACATCGTCAAGCCGCCGGTCTGTACCGAGCGCGCGCAGCACTACACCGAAATGTACCAGCAGCATCTGGATAAGCCGATCCCGGTACGCCGCGCGCTGGCGCTGGCGCATCACCTGGCGCAGCGCACTATCTGGATCAAACACGACGAGCTAATTATTGGCAACCAGGCAAGCGAAGTGCGCGCCGCCCCTATCTTCCCGGAATATACCGTCTCCTGGATTGAGAAAGAGATTGACGATCTGGCCGACCGCCCCGGCGCCGGTTTTGCGGTGAGCGA
Organism: Leclercia sp. UBA7405; assembly: GCA_002469605.1. Lineage (GTDB taxonomy): Bacteria > Pseudomonadota > Gammaproteobacteria > Enterobacterales > Enterobacteriaceae > Enterobacter. The sequence continues at coordinate 2,346 of DKMV01000359.1, read as the reverse complement.
AGAGAACAAGCGCGTGCTGCACGAGGTGTGCCCCTGGTGGCGCGGCCAGACGGTGCAGGACCGCTGCTACGGCATGTTTACCAGCGAGCAAAAAGCGCTGCTGGAGAGCGGCATTATCAAGGCAGAAGGCAACATGACCTCCGGCGATGCGCATCTGGCGGTGAACTTCCCGCTGCTGCTGGAGAAGGGGCTCGACGGCCTGCGCCACAAGGTGGACGAGCGCCGCTCGCGCATCAACCTGACGGTGCTGGAAGATCTGCACGGCGAGCAGTTCCTGAAGGCTATCGATATCGTGCTGGAGGCGGTGAGCCTGCACATTGAGCGCTTCGCCGACCTGGCGCGGGAGATGGCCATGGCCGAGACCCGCCAGGCCCGCCGGGACGAGCTGCTGGCCATCGCAGAAAACTGCGACGTTATTGCCCACGAGCCGCCGAAGACCTTCTGGCAGGCGCTGCAGCTGTGCTACTTCATCCAGCTGATTTTGCAGATCGAGTCCAACGGCCACTCGGTGTCGTTCGCGCGTATGGACCAGTATCTCTACCCCTACTACCGCCGCGACGTGGAGCTGAACCAGTCCCTCGATCGCGAGCACGCCATTGAGCTGCTGCACAGCTGCTGGCTGAAGCTGCTGGAGGTGAACAAGATCCGCTCCGGCTCGCACTCGAAAGCCTCTGCCGGCAGCCCGCTGTATCAGAACGTCACCATCGGCGGCCAGAAGCTGGTCAACGGCGAGCCAATGGATGCGGTTAATCCGCTCTCCTACGCCATTCTGGAGTCCTGCGGCCGCCTGCGTTCCACCCAGCCAAACCTGAGCGTGCGCTACCACGCGGGCATGAGTAACGACTTCCTCGACGCCTGCGTGCAGGTGATCCGCTGCGGCTTCGGGATGCCGGCCTTTAACAACGATGAGATCGTTATTCCGGAATTTATTAAGCTCGGCGTCGAAAAAGCGGATGCCTACGACTATGCGGCCATCGGCTGCATCGAAACCGCGGTCGGCGGCAAGTGGGGCTACCGCTGCACCGGCATGAGCTTTATCAACTTCGCCCGGGTGATGCTGGCGGCGCTGGAAGGCGGCCGGGATGCCACCAGCGGCAAGGTGTTCCTGCCGCAGGTGAAGGCCCTCTCAGAAGGGAATTTCACTAACTTTGACGAGGTGCTGGCCGCCTGGGATCGCCAGATCCGCTACTACACCCGTAAATCTATTGAGATCGAGTACGTGGTGGACACCATGCTGGAGGAGAACGTCCACGATATTCTCTGCTCCGCGCTGGTGGATGACTGCATCGAGCGCGCGAAAAGCATCAAGCAGGGTGGCGCGAAATATGACTGGGTTTCCGGCCTGCAGGTGGGGATCGCGAACCTCGGCAACAGCCTGGCGGCGGTGAAAAAGCTGGTCTTCGAACAAGGGGTTATCGGGCAGCAGCAGCTGGCCGCCGCTCTGGCGGACGATTTCGAGGGGCTGACCCACGAGCAGCGACGCCAGCGGCTGATCAACGGCGCGCCTAAGTACGGTAACGACGATGACAGCGTGGATCTGCTGCTGACCCGCGCCTACCAGACCTATATCGAGGAGCTGAAGCAGTATCACAACCCGCGCTACGGCCGCGGCCCGATCGGCGGCAACTACTATGCGGGTACCTCCTCTATTTCCGCCAACGTGCCCTTTGGTGCCGCCACCATGGCGACCCCGGATGGGCGTAAAGCCCATACCCCGCTGGCGGAAGGGGCCAGCCCGGCCTCCGGTACCGACCATCTCGGCCCGACGGCGGTGATTGGCTCGGTAGGTAAACTGCCAACGGAAGCCATTCTTGGCGGCGTGCTGCTGAACCAGAAGCTGAACCCGGCGACCCTGGATAACGATAGCGATCGCCAGAAGCTGATGGTGCTGCTGCGCACCTTCTTCGAGGTGCATAAAGGCTGGCATATTCAGTACAACATCGTGTCGCGCGAGACGCTGCTGGAGGCGAAGAAGCATCCGGACCAGTATCGCGACCTGGTGGTGCGCGTGGCGGGTTATTCGGCGTTCTTTACCGCCCTGTCGCCGGATGCGCAGGACGATATTATTGCACGGACGGAGCATACGCTTTAACAGGCAGGCTGCACTGAACTGTTCCCTCTCCCTTTGGGGAGAGCTGCACTGAACGGTTCCCTCTCCCTTTGGGAGAGGGTTAGGGTGAGGGGCGCAGACCGCACTAAACAACGGAACGGCAACAAAATTGCCGTTCCGTTTTTTGCTTTCTAAAGCGATATGAATGTAACAGAGAAGTCGGCTCTCACAGCTACGCCATGGTCCGGCTGAAAATCGCTGAGGCGTTGACCGCAGGCCGGGGCGAGGCGCAGGGA
>DKMV01000362.1:385-5076 GCA_002469605.1 Leclercia sp. UBA7405 | reverse complement strand
CAGGGCCAGCAGCAGGCCGTGACCAAAGAGAATGGCCGGAAGCCAGATAGAGGTTCCGATCGCGACGGCCGCCATATCGGTGGCGCTGTAGCCGCCTGCCATAACGGTATCGACAAACCCCATCGAGGTCTGGGCGATTTGCGCAAGTATCACCGGGATTGCCAGCGCTAATAACTGACGCGCTTCACTCATGTACTTCTGCACGTGAACACCTTTGGTATTGTTGTTATTTGAATGACTAAAAAAGCCGCCATAAAGGGCAGCAAGAAGAAGATGAAGGGGGAATTGCAGGTATTGTAGCGGGGTTTAGCCAATTATCTAGTGAAAAAAACGCCAGAACAGGTAGGGTGCTGGCAACCTCTTTTTCCAACTGTTATTGTGGTGCGATTCAACGGGTTCTATACCGTTCAGATCATACAGGAGTCGTACGCATGTTTACTGGTATTGTGCAGGGCACCGCAAAACTGGTGTCTATTGATGAAAAACCGAATTTCCGCACCCACGTTGTGGCGCTGCCCGACCATATGCTCGACGGGCTGGAAACGGGGGCATCGGTTGCACACAACGGTTGCTGCCTGACGGTGACCGAAATTAACGGTAACCTGATAAGCTTTGATTTGATGAAAGAGACGCTGCGCATCACCAACCTGGGTGAACTGGTTGAGGGCGATACGGTGAACGTCGAGCGCGCGGCGAAATTCAGCGATGAAATTGGCGGACATTTAATGTCGGGCCACATTATGACCACCGCAGAAATATCTAAAATCCTGACCTCGGAAAATAACCGCCAGATCTGGTTTAAGGTGCAGGATCCGACCCTGATGAAATACATCCTCTATAAAGGCTTTATCGGCGTGGATGGCATCAGCCTGACCGTGGGTGAAGTCACGCCGACCCGTTTCTGCGTGCACCTGATCCCGGAAACGCTGCAGCGCACTACCCTCGGGGTTAAGAAGCTGGGCCACCGGGTCAATATTGAGATCGATCCGCAAACCCAGGCGGTGGTGGACACCGTTGAGCGCGTACTGGCGGCGAAAGAGGCGGCGCTGCTACAACAGGCCAGCGACGAAGCATAAAAAAATACCCCGGCTTGCCGGGGTATTTTTTTAGCGGGCAACCCGCAGGCCGTTCTCCACGCCGCGGCTAAAAACAACCTGCCACAGCTGGATGTCCCGGGCGCGGAATGCGCCTGCACAGGCGTTAAGATAATAGCTGAACATCCGTTTAAATCGTTCAGAATAGTTTTCTGCAATCTCGGGCCAGCTGGCGAGGAAACGCGAATACCAGGCCATCAGGGTGGTATCGTAGTCGGCGCCAAAGTTATGCCAGTCTTCCATCACAAAGTGTGGTTCGCTGGCGGTGGCAATCTGGCGAACGGAGGGCAAACAGCCATTCGGAAAGATGTATTTATTGATCCAGGGATCGACGCTGTGGTCAGTTTTTTTCGAACCAATGGTGTGCAGTAAAAAGAGCCCCTCTGGCTTAAGGTTACGATCGACCACCTCAAAATAGGTGCGGTAGTTCTTCGGACCCACGTGCTCGAACATCCCGACCGAAACGATGCGGTCAAACTGATCCTTCAGCTCCCGATAGTCCTGCAGCAGTATGGTCACATCGAGCCCCTCACAGCGCTCCTGTGCCATCTTTTGCTGTTCGGCAGAGATGGTGACGCCCACGACGCTAACCCCAAAATTCTGCGCCATATACTGCGCCAGCCCGCCCCAGCCGCAGCCAATATCCAGCACCCGCATGCCCGGCTGAAGCTGCAGCTTTTCACAGATAAGCTGCAGTTTATCCCGCTGGGCCTCTTCAAGGCTGGTGGCCTGTTTCCAGTAACCGCAGGAGTACTGCATGAAGGGGTCGAGCATCCGGCTAAAGAGATCGTTACCAAGATCGTAATGCTCTTTACCCACTATCCAGGCGCGTTTTTTACTTTGCAGATTAAACAGGCGGGCGGTGGCGATGCGCAGGGTATCTTTGAGGTGACTGGGAAGCTGATTTTCCAGCCCGGCGCGCAGCACCTGGGTGAAAAAGAGATCCAGCCGCTCGCAGTCCCACCAGCCATCCATATAGCTTTCGCCAAGGCCCAGCGAGCCTTCCTGCATGACGCGTTTGAAAAAGTCGGGATGTTTAACCTGAATATCAGCGGGTGCCGAGCCGTTGATGGCGATGTTCGCCCGGCTCAACATTTCATTGGCGATCCGAAACCAGTTGTCGTCCCGGATGGTGACTTCTTCTAGACACGATGAACTCATAGCTTCTCCATCACTCTATGTGATCAGAACCTTTAAACAGCGTAGACGCTCTTTACGGTTAGTGAGAAATCTCACGGTTTGCCGCGAGGCTAATATCCGACGTAGAACAGAGGAAGGGAGATAACCCTTGCCGAAAGGCCTTCCATGGTGAAACGGGAGCGCTCCGGCTCCCGTTACTGCATAATATTTATCGTAATTATCAGAACGCAATTTCAGTATAGGCCTGAAAAAAGCCTGATTCAACAGAAAATTGTTAGCACCCTAATTACTGGTTTTTAACATAATGACCGGGGCGATTATGCCTGCGAGGAGCCAGCCTGAAGCTCCGCTTCCCGTCCCGTCTGTTTAACATACTGCATGCGATACCCCAGCCCTGCCAGCAGAACGGTGGCCAGCATCACGCTGGTGGTCGTCAGCAAAGGCGTGGCGATAAGCCAGGAGACCACCAGGCTTGCCAGGAAGCAGAGGCCCAGCTGCAGCGTATTTTGCAGCGCCGCTGCGCTGCCGGTAGCCTGCGGGAAGGGGCGCAGCGCCTGCGCAACAACGATAGGGTAGATCGCCCCGTTAGCAACGGCCATCAGGCAGAACGGAATCAGCAGTTCAACAAGATTCGCGCCCGGCACAAAGCCCACGGCCCAGGTGGCAATCACGCTCAGGGCATAGAGCACCAGCAGCCACGGCAGCATCTGCTGGCCCTGCCACTTCTGTAATGCAGCGCGACAGCCATAACCGCCAATCAGAAACGCGATCGTCTGGGGGACATAGCTCAGGCCAATCACCGCCGGGCTGTAGCCCATGGCATTAAGAATGAAAGGTGAACCGGTCAGCCAGGCGAAGAAGCTGGCGGAGCAGGCGGCGTAGATCAGCACGTTGCCGCGATAGCTGCGGGAGCGGAGCAGGGTAAAGAAGGTCACCCGCGAGGCCGATTCAGGGTGTTTCACCGTCACAGGCTTAAGGGTAAATGCCGGGATCATCACCAGCAGCGCCACGGCGAACAGCACGGCGAAGATGGCCTGCCAGTCGAAATGGGCCAGCAGCCAGCTGCCGAGCAGCGGTGCCAGCGCGGGGGAAAGCCCGACCAGCGGCATAATGGTGGCGAAAATACGGTTCGTGCGGTTGGCCGGATAGTAATCCGTTACCAGCGCCTGCCAGGTCACCGCTGCCGCGCAGACGCCCACCGCCTGAATAAAACGCAGCACCAGCAGCCAGGTGGCATCGCGCACCCACAACATCCCCAGGCATCCCGCGGCAAAAATGGCGAGACCGGTTAACAAAACAGGTTTGCGGCCAAAGCGATCGGAGAGCGGCCCCCACAGCAGCTGGGCAAACGCAAAGCCGGCCAGGAACACGCTCAGGCTGGCGCTGATGGCGGCAGCTGGCGTCTGTAAATCCGCCTGCATTGCCGCGAAAGCGGGCAGGTACATATCGGTGGCAAGAAAGCCCAGCACGCTTAAGCCGCCGAGCCAGACTAAAAATCCTTTCCCGGGTTTCACGCTTTTATTCTCCTGGTGAATACAGATTGGGTAGCCGCCGAGTGTAGGGAGTGCATTCCGCCTTGTGAAACGCTAATATTTGGCGGTTGCATTCAAAAATTTTGCAGGCAAAAAATGTGGTCTGAATATTCCCTTGAAGTGGTGGACGCCGTCGCCCGTAATGGCAGCTTTAGTGCAGCGGCCCAGGAGCTGCACCGCGTACCCTCGGCCATCAGCTATACGGTGCGTCAGCTGGAAGAGTGGCTGGCGGTGCCCCTCTTTGAGCGCCGTCATCGCGACGTAGAACTGACCCCTGCCGGGGTGTGGTTTCTTAAAGAAGGGCGCTCTGTTATCAAAAAAATGCAGGTCACGCGCGAGCAGTGCCAGCAGATTGCCAACGGCTGGCGCGGCCACCTTTCTATTGCCGTGGATAACATCGTGCGCCCGGAGCGTACCCGGCAGATGATCCTCGACTTTTACCGCCACTTTTCCGACGTCGAGCTGCGCGTCTCGCAGGAGGTGTTTAACGGCGTCTGGGATGCGCTGGCCGACGGCAGGGTGGAGATGGCGATCGGCGCCACTCAGGCCATCCCGGTTGGTGGCCGCTGGACCTTTCGCGATATGGGGATGCTGAGCTGGAACTGCGTGGTCGCCAGCCATCATCCGCTCGCGGCCCTGACAGGCCCGCTCAGCGATGACACCCTGCGCAACTGGCCTTCGCTGGTACTGGAGGATACCTCCCGCTCCCTGCCAAAGCGTATTACCTGGCTGCTGGATAACCAGCGGCGGCTGGTGGCCCCGGACTGGGAGTCCTCTGCCGCCTGCCTCTCTGCGGGCCTGTGCGTGGGGATGGTGCCTGCCCATTTCGCCAGGCCGTGGATTGACAGCGGTAAATGGACGGCCTTAACGCTGGAGAACCCTTTTCCGGATGCGGCCTGCTGCCTGACCTGGCAGCAAAATGATA
>DKMV01000362.1:0-264 GCA_002469605.1 Leclercia sp. UBA7405 | reverse complement strand
TGACCTGGCAGCAAAATGATATGTCGCCGGCGATGGCCTGGCTGCTGGATTATCTGGGGGATAGCGAAACGATGAACAGGGAGTGGTTGCGGGAGCCAGACGCGCTGGCTCCGCAGGGGGATTAACGGCGGTAGTCGCGGAACGGACCGTCGGCAACCGAGCGGCGTTCGATCAGACGCGGATGCACTTCGATGGACTGCGACGTTTCGCGTTTATTGACGATGCGATCCAGCAGCATATTGAAGGCCGTTTCGCCAAGCGAGT
>DKMV01000361.1:18367-18649 GCA_002469605.1 Leclercia sp. UBA7405 | reverse complement strand
AATTTGAGCTGGCTCGCACAAATCAGCAACATTTCAGTCAATGGTCTGGTTCTCTTTGACGAGGAGGTAGTTAGCCTCGAACTGCTCAGGCGGCACGGCGCGGGCAAAGAGGAATCCCTGACCATAGGCCACCCCGGCCTCGGCCAGCCAGTCGCGCTGCGCTTCGGTTTCTACCCCTTCGGCAATTACGTCCAGCCGCAGGCTGCGCGCCATCTGGATAATCGCCTGCATCATGCTGCTGTCGTCGGGTAGCCCCTCGACAAAGGACTTGTCGATCTTGAG
>DKMV01000361.1:0-18179 GCA_002469605.1 Leclercia sp. UBA7405 | reverse complement strand
ACGCACCCCGGCATTGCGCAGGGGACGTAAGATGGCCACCGCTTCGTTAGGATCGTCGATGCGGCGACTCTCGGTCACTTCCAGAATCAGGGTGTCGGGCTGGATCTGGTAGCGGTGGATCAGCTCCAGCAGCTCAGACACCATGGTCGGGTGCATCAGCTGCAGCGCGGAAAGGTTTACCGACAGCGGCATGGTGATGCCGCGCGCCTGCCAGGCCGACAGCAGGCGGCAGGACTCCTCCAGCACCCAGTACCCCACCGTAACCATCAGGCCACAGTTTTCGATACGGTCGATAAGCCCTTCCGGCAGCTCCCAGCTGCCGTCGGCCTGCTGCATACGCAACAGGGCTTCGGCGCTCTTCACCCGGCCGGTTTGCAACTCGACCTGCGGCTGTAGCCAGATGGCAAAGTGGTTATTGTCCAGCGCGGTCAGAATATCGCTCTCTTCCGTCAGCCGCTGCTGGGCTTTCTCCATCTCCTCGGGCTCGAAGAATTGGATCTGGTTTTTACCTTTGCGACGGGCGGTAGAGGCGGCGGAGAAGGCCCGGCGATAGAGCTGCTCAGCGGTCAGATCGCCGTAGTACATAGCAATACCGATGCTGGCGCTTGGCCGCAGCTGGATGCTTTGCACCGGCAGCCGCTCGTTAATAACAGTAAGTACTTGCTGACCTAAGGTAATGGCGTGCCACGGCTCCTTCACCCCATGGGCAAGAATAACAAAGTCATAGCCGGTGACCTGGGTCAGCACCATGCGCGGCGAGAGCACCGATTTCAGCTTTTCGACCAGCGTCAGCAACAGCATTTCCCGCTGGCTCTCCTGCAGCACTCCGGCGGTATCCTGCAGGGTTTCGCAGGCCACCACCATCAGGGCCGTGGTCTGCTGGCGGGCCACCGTCTGCTCCAGCAGCCCCATCAGGAATGCCTTGTTGGGCAGATCCGATACCGGGAAGCGGGTGGCGTTGCTGTCCATCTCTTCATGCTGGCGCAGAATACGCTGCTGGTTGATGTTATAGCTGCGCACCAGCTTGCCGATTTCGTCGTCGTGATGCAGGCGCGGCAGCGCAAACTGATGGCCAAGCTGCTGCTGAGGCGGCAGCTCATCCAGCTCCCGGGCCAGGCGGCGCAGCGGGTGAACAATCAGCCGGTTGATGCACCAGGTGAGCGCCACGGTCAGCATCAGGGTAAGAAGTAAGTAAGCAGTTACTAACGTAGAGACCCAACTCATCACGAATTTATACATGCGGTACGAGTCGGCCTGGAGCACCAGATAGGCCAGCGGCTGGGGATTCGCCGGACGCTCCAGCGAGTAAATGGGGAGTGAGATCTGTACCGGTAGCTCAAACAGCCGCGTCACCGTCACCGGCACCGGGCGCTCGGGAATAAAACTCATGCGCAGCGCCTGAAACTGGTTGGGCAGCACCACGTCCGCGCGGCTGACTACCCCCGCCGGCTGGATCCCTTTCAGAATGGTTTCAGCCTGCGGAATATCCCCCTTCAGGATCGCCGCCGAGAGCGGCAGGCGGACCGAGCGGGCAATGCTTTCAAGCTGCGTAGCCGTGTTGTAGCGATTCTGCTGGATGGAATGAAACAGCAGAATGACGCAAAAGATGAAAACAAACACCATAGTGACGGCTGAAACCATCGCCATTTGTTTGATAGTTAAAGAACGGCTGACACGCAAAATGACTCTCCAGAGAACACGACGCGCAGGGTAAATAGTGGTTACCCTGCTGCTGCCTGAGTATACCCGATTGCAACGGCTTTAAGAGAGGCTAACAACTGGATTAAGGATATTCTGGTTACCACTCCGCATAAGGTACCAGCGGCTGCGGCGGTAGATCCATATTGCCCTGCCAGCCTGCCGCAGAATAGCGCACGTATAACAGCGCATGGCTTGGGGTGTAATCCTTCGCCTCCTGAATATCGACGCCAAGACCGACAAACCAGTTCGAGGTCACACGGCGTTCAACGATGGCCCGCGCGGTATAACCGACGCCCTGGCTGCTGCCGCCCGATTCCGTCTGTTCACTTGCTCTCTGACGATAGTCGTCCGGTATCAGATTTAACAAGGGGTAGCGTGGCATAGTTTTAGTCCGCGAATGTGACCATGAGACCGAGCCACCCAGCTCCCAGGACCAGTTTTCGGTACGTTCACGCCAGAGAACCGGCACAGCAAAAGAGACATATTCCTGGGGACTGTAGTAGCCGCCCTGGCCGAGCGTGTAATTGCTCAGATCTTTATCGTAGTGCCAAATCATATTATTGAGGCCAACGGTCACGCGGCGGTTGTCCTCATTGATTAGCTTATAGTAATAGCCCGTCATCCAGCGCACGCGCCAGTTGTCATCAACGTTTTTACCTTCAAGCGTATCCGCGCCCAGGCTTGCCCAGACGCCGTTGGCTTCACCTTTGTCATAGCTCAGGCTGACTACGCCGCCGTTGGCGCGCACACCACCCCATTTCTTGCCCGTATTACTGGCGGGATCTTGTTGGCCGCCAAACGCCAGCAGCGAGCTGGAGATCGGGCGTCGATGGAGTTCCAGCGTGTACCCCAGCGGACCTAAATCGTTGCTGTAGCTCAGGCCACCAACAACATCAACCTCGTTGAAACCCATCGGGGTAGTGCCGAGATCCATCTCCCAGGTATCGTTTCGCCAGCCAACGGCAACGCTTGTCCCGCTATCTTTCTGGCTGCGATTTCCACCAACGCAGGGGACGTCATAGCAGGTGCCAAAATGCGGCGAGTAGGTGCCGTTGCTGTTCTGGCTGAAGCTGCCAACGTCCATATTGATCATATCGCTGCGGAAGAACATCCGTCCGTCCGAGAGCGGCGCATCTACCTGCAGCATGGTGGTATGGGCTTTCAGATCCGAATAGCCCCCCGTGCCGCTGGAGCCCCAGTATTCATGCTGCAGGGTGACGTTCACATCCTGCTGACGATAAAGATCGCCCGCATCGCTGCGCACGCCGCGCTTAAGCCAGTCATCCTGCTTATCACTGCGGGTCAGGCGGGTGAAGCTGTCGTTATCCGCAGGCCGGGTGGCGGTAATGCCCGAGGCCACCATGGTGTCTTTGTACGTCTCCAGCGCCTCCTGCGGCTGGCCGTTTGTTGCCTGGAAGCGGGCCACATCGCGCAGCACCAGCGCGCTCTCCTGGGAGGGCGGCTGGGATTTGGCCTGCGGCACAAGGCGGGTAAAGGCCTGCTGTGCGGCAGCGTTGTTGCCCAGCCCGGCCTGCGCCAGCGCAATGCGGCGCTGCATATTCAGGGAGTACGGTTCGCCCTGCGGCGTTGCTGGCAGGGTGCCAAGGGTAGCCTGTGCGGCGGCCTTATCGCCTTCGGCGATCTGGACTTCGGTCAGGCCAAGGATCGCATCGCCATTTTGCGGTTCGCGCGCCAGCACGGTGCCGTAGGCCGCCTTCGCGGCGTCGTTATCACCCCGCTGCTGCGCCCAGTCGGCAAGGGTTAAATCGATACGGGTGGAGGGGGGCTGCTGGCGCAGCAAGTTCTCCGCCTCCTGCTCTTTGCCGCTATCGCGCAGGCGGTTAGCGGTCTCCATAATCTGATTGCCCTGCAGACGCTCTGCCAGCTCGCGGATATTGGCGTTCCACTGGCTTTGCGGCAGGGTATTGAGATGGGCCAGCGCGGCGCGATCCTGGTCGTTACCGGAGAGATAAAGCCCGTTGGCGTAGACCTGTTCAGCATCGCCCGGCTTCTGCGTGGCGAGCTGGCGCATCAGGGTATCGGCCTGGCTACGCTGGCCGCTGCTCCAGAGATCGCGTGCGAGGCGATAGGTGATCCAGACGCTGCCCGGATCCATCGCCAGTCGACGGCGCTGGATCTCCGCCGCCTGGGCGTAGTTACCCTGGTTTTCCAGCTGTTCGGCCTGTTGGGCCAGCTTCTCGTTGTTCAGGCTGCGTTCGATATCGTCGATACTGCGACGCTGGCTGGCAGAAAGTGAGGCAATAAACTGGCTGGCTTTTTCCGGTGATTCGGCACGGTAGATGTTCGCCAGCCCGCGCACCGCATTGCTGTTGCCGCTGTCCATCCGCAGCGCCTGGCGGTAAAAATTCTCTGCCGCAGCGCTGTCTTTGCGCGCCATCGCCGCGTCCCCCAGCCCCAGCACCGCATAGCTGTCGGTATTGTCGATGGTACGCGCCTGCTGGTAATAGCGCTCCGCCTGGGCAACGTTACTGGCTTTCAGGGCGGCATCACCCTGCTGGATCAGCAGCCAGTAGCGGTTCACCTTCAGCAGGCTATCCCACTTATCGCGGTTCGGGCTTTTAGGATCGAGGGCGATCGCTTTTTCAAACTGGGCAACCGCCCGGGCGCGATCCCCTTTCTGGGAGTAGGCCTGGCCGAGCGCCCCTATCGCTTCGCTGTCGGTATGGTTGGCGCTGACGGCCTGCTCCAGCTCGCCCACCGCCTGGCTGCCCTGTCCGGCTTCTACGGCGGCCAGCCCCTGGGCTTTAGCGCGGAATGCCGGATCGGCCAGCTGTTGCTGTTGCTGCGCCAGCTGGGTGCGCGCAAGCTCCACGCTGTCCCCCTCGCTGAACATCAGCAGGTAGTCCTGCAACGCCTTCACGCTGGCGTTACTTACCGGCAGGTCTTTGATCTGCTGGTACCAGATAGAAGCGGCGGCGCCGCGGCCGTTGTTGGAGTTTGCCATCTGGCGCAGGACGGTAAAGCCCTCGTCCCGGCGATCGCTCTGGAAGAGCAGCTGCGCCAGCGCGTTCTGCAACTCCGCGTCGCCCGGACTGCTGGCGTTGATTTTTTTCATCTGGGCGATAGCTTCATCCCGGCGGCCAGGCACTTTCGCTACCAGCGACCAGTATTCGGTCGCCACCGCGCCGTCCGGCGGGTTACCGGCAAAGAGCTTGTCGTAGGCGGCGATCCCCTCTGCGGTGTGGCCGGTGGTAGCCAGCAGCCGCGCCTGCTGTAGCGCCTGGCGACCTTCGGCGCTGGAGAGCGACATGCTGCTGCGCGACGATTTGTACGCCGCGGAGTCCGGGGCCATCGCCTTCAGGCGGTCCAGCTCTTGCTGCGCTCCGCTGGTATCGCCCTGGCGCAGCAGATAGCGGAAGCGGGCGGCAATGACGTCCGGGTTGTTGGGATCGATCAGTTCAAGACGGTTCAGCGACTGGCGGACCAGGTCTTCGCGCTGGGTGGCTTCGCCGAGGCGCACCTGTTCCAGCAGCTGTTTCTGCTGCGGAGAGTTAACTGCCTGAGCGGCAGGCAGCAGCGCCAGGCCAAGCGATAAACTGAGTAAACTTACTGTGAACTTGCGCATTCCTGGCCCCAGTCAGGTTGTAACTCACCCTTAACGGTGAAACGAAAACGATGCTGATCCCAGCCTTGTCCGAAGAGGGTCAGTACGTAACTGTAATAGGCGTCTTTACCGGGAAACTGATCCGCCACGCGCTGGCGCTGTACCGCCAGGGTATCGCGGTCTTGTAAAAACGGCAGCAGCGAGGCCGAGAAGCCCACCGGCCCCTGCCCGCTGGCGTTGCCCGTGGCGACATCCACGTGCTCCGGGGGGAGCCCCTGTTTAGCGGTCAGGGTCGCCATAGGTTTAAGCCGGGTGAGAAGTCGCGCTTTTTGTGGATCCTGGTCGTGCATCATGCCCACCCACAGCCAGACGCGAATGGCGTCGTAGCTGCTGACCAGCGTTTTTTCTGCCTTCAGCTGCCAGCCCCTGCCCTTTTCATAGCGCACCCAGTCGGGGGAAAACCCCTTCGGGGCGGTCTCCAGCAGCAGCCGCAGGTTGGTCTCGCGCAGGGTAGTCCAGGGTTCGCCGAAGCGGGTGAAGTAGCGCGCCAGCTGTGGCGGCAGATAGCTCGGGTTAAAACGCCAGGCGTTCTCCTCGCTAAATCCTACCCTGCCCGGGAGCAGCATCAGCCCCAGTCCTGGCACCTTCACCACCTCGTCGCGGGCGATAAGGGTTAACAGTTTGCGCCCGGTGGCGGTGTACTCAGCGTTTTTCCACAGGCGTCCGGCCTCCAGCAGCGACCAGGCAATCCAGATATCCGCGTCCGAGGCGGAGTTGGTGTCGAGCGTCTGCCAGCTGTTATCCGCTTTTTTGCCCCACAGCCAGGCGGGAAGATGGTCGCTGAGCGCCCCCTGCGCCAGATTGTCCTGGGTCCAGCCGAGGATCCGCGCAAAGGCCTCGCGGTCGTTGGCGGCGAGGGCAAAGAACAGCGCGTAGCTTTGCCCCTCCGATGTGGTGATGCTGCGGGCATCGCTGGGATCGATGACACGCCCGTCTTTACTGATATAGTCCTGTTTAAACTGCGTCCAGGCCGGCCAGCTGCAGGCGGCCCGGAGATCCGTTACCGCCAGCATTAATACGGCCATCACGCAGCAGCGCAGCCCTTTCATCGCGGCTTACTCGTTATCCGGATCGAGACGACGGCGGCTGATGATACGCAGCAGACGCCACAGCACCCAGGCCAGCAACACCACGCTGAGCGCCGCGAAGAACGCCAGCAGCACCGGGTGATTCGACAGCGCATACCAGACGCGCTCAAACCACGGCAGATGCCCCACGTAGTAGATATCCCCCACGCGCAGGCTGTTTACCCCGGACTCGCGAATAATAGAGACCGAGCCAAACATCGCCGCCCGCTTGCCGCTGTCGTTCATCGCCTGATTCAGCAGCTCGTAGCCGCGCGGGCTGTCTGCCAGCAGGGCGATAACGCTACGCTGTTCGTTATAGGGGGACTGGAAGCCAACCACGGCCGCCATCGGGCCGCTGGAGGAGACTTCGGCCCGCACGTTGGCCTGGCGGTCGCGCTCATCCGGCATGATGCTCGGGAAGGGGCTCTGGCGCAGCGGGGTATTCACCCAGGCTTCGGTCGCCTGTACCAGCAGATCGACGCGCTTATCGTCTTTCAGCGCCGGCGGGATCGCCCCTACCAGCAGGATATCCGCATCTTTATCTTTTAACTGGTCGGCATCGTTGGTCAGGGTGAAATTCAGCGCCGGCAGGCCGGTCTGCGACCCGACGGTGCCCATGGTATCCAGCAGGGTGGTCAGCTGGCCTTCGTTCGGCGTTTTTGGCGTCACCACAATGGATTCCGACAGGTCGGCCATCCGGCTGAACGGGAAGCTGGCGTTAGCAAATGCGCGCAGATCCGGCATCGCAATAAAGTGATAGTACTTCGAGAAGTCGATGGTGGAGTCGTCGCCGATCACCACGTGGTTCTGCACCTGCTGGAAGGTAACGCAGTTTTCAATCGAGCCGCCCGGCATCGGGTTCATATACTGGAAGTCAAAGCGCAGCTGGTTGATGGCGCCCAGCTTCAGCGCCGGGATAGAGACGTCGGTTTTACCATCCAGCAGCCCCTGCAATACCGGCAGGCGCAGCAGCAGGCGATTATTTTCCTGGGTGCTGGTCAGGCCAAAGGATTGCAGGAACTGGTTGTTCAGGCTGATATCCATCCGCGAGCTGTCTTTGGTCGGCGGCGAGGTGTAGCGGTAGTTGAGATTCATGTCGATGCCGTTGCTGCGCAGCAGATAGAGATCCGGCGGCAGGTTCAGCGACAGGTTAATCGACGACGGTTGCAGACCGGTGGCCTGCAGCTGCTCTTCATAGGTTTTCAGCTCGCCAAAGGTCACCTCACGATCGGTACGTACCCAGTTTGGCGCGTCATACGGCTTACGCGGCAGCAGGGGTTTCACCTCGTTGATGGTCACGCTATTGCCGCGGAACAGGGCATTACCCTGCGCCAGCCCCTGAGCCGCCTGCAGCAGATCCTTATCGTCACGGCCAAATACCACCAGCAGCTTCACATAAGGGTTCTGCGGATGGCTCATCATCTCGATGGTAGGGGCTTTGACCTCCGGGTGGTCGCGCAGGAACGCCGGACGGCGGGCGTTAGTGGCAAAGATAATGGCGTTGGTATCCGGCAGTTTGTCATAGATTACCGGGAAGCTCTGGCCGCGCCAGCCGCTGCGGGAGCCAAACCAGGAGGCGATAATGGCGGCCGCTTTCTGCTCGGTGAGGTCCGGCGAACCGGCAAAGACCATCGGCAGATTGAGCGGACGGTTATCCCGCGGATCAAAGAAGGGCACCGGGAAGCGCGACAGATCGTTATTGACCGCCAGCGGCTGGTAGGTCAGATCCAGCGAACTGCTGCGGCCCACGTCCAGCCACAGGGTGCTACTGGCCGGGTTTTCGCACACGTCCCGGTAGTGGCCAACGAACTCCAGCCGCACGCGGTTAAAGTCGGTAATAAACAGCGGGTTGATGGGCAACTGTGCCAGGGTTTTCTTGCCCAGTTGCTCTTTAGTGACCGGCAGGACGCCCATCAGCTCATCGTTAAGGTAGACCTTCAGCTGCGACTGTACCGGCAGCAGGGAGGGCGACGGCGTGTATTCGAGGTTAAGCATCGCTTTCGACACCACCTCGTCGCTGCGCATGCCGAACTCGATGCCACCGTTCGGGTTAACCCCGCGCAGTACCATGCTGCCCGGCGGCGGCGCAATCTGGGCAAAGCTCAGTTTCACATCACGCGATGGGATGCCGTCTGCGACAATAGGCGCGCTGGCGCCGTTCACGCCCGGCATCACCTGGCCCACCGGCGTATTGGCGGCCGGCAGCGTCTGCCCCGGGGTCGGCTGATTGGGGATCACCGCCTCCGTTTGTCCGGGTGCGGCGGCCACCGCCGGCTCGGCGGGCGTCGCTACAACGGGCACCGTTGGCGCAGGCGTCGTCTCGGGCGCCGCCCAGGCCATAACAGAGGGAAGTGCACTCATCCCGACTGCCACTGCACTAATCCATGATAGTTTTCTTTTCATCGCGTTATCATCATTGTTGAGCCATAACCGGGTCTGCGTGCTGTACCGTCTCGCCACGCTCAGGACGGCGAGGAACGAACGACACAACCCAGGAAACCAGCGAGGTAAGTGACCGGAATATCAATTTCACGGACGGCGGAGCAAATTCGGCAAGGTGGCGATAACCACGGAATCCCAGCTTCAGGATATCCATCAGGCTTTCCAGCGGTTTATCTTCCGGGAAGCTGTCCTGCCAGAGCGCCCACGTGTCCGCGCGGGCAAAGGTACATTGCACAAAATCGATATGCTGCTTTTTGGTAAGCGGCATTAATTGCAGACCCACTTCGTTGCCCATCACGCGCGCAACCTGGGTCGGGAAGACATACTCCTGCTGGCCGCGCTTCAGCAGCAGGTTGACCTTTTGCCCTTCCAGCACCTGCGCCTGCCCATGGATTTTGATCCCCAGCCCGCCGTCAGAGAAGTCGTGCACGGTACAGGAGAAGAGATGTCCGTCTTCGCGGGCGATGGCCGCCGGCATGGCGATCTCGACGCGGTGTGCCCGGCGTACCTGCTTGCTCTCCACCGACACCGCCACCGCGCCGCCGAGAATAATCAGGTTGTAGAACACCCACGCCACGCTGACGAAGACGGTGAGGATCTCGTTCTCCGGCCCATTAAAGTAGCGCCAGACCCCGAACAGCACGCCGACGATATTCAGCAGCACCAGGAAGATATAGGGCCGGGAGATCACCCAGTCCACATACTCCTCCTCCACCAGCCCGCCCTTCGCCGTAACGTTGAACTTGCCCTTGTGGGGGTTAATCAGGGCCACCATGGTCGGCGGGGCGATATACCATGCCAGCACGGTTTCATAGATTTCACTCCAGAACGAGTGGCGATATTTGCCCTGAATTTTGGAGTTGGTCAGGCTGGCATGGATCATGTGCGGCAGCACAAAGAGCGCAATCATGATGGCCGGCGCATAGATGATATAGGCGTGCAGCAGCAGGAAGGCCAGCGGCGCGGTCAGGAAGATAAGCCGTGGGATCCCGGATAAGAAATGGAACATGGCGTTGAGGTAGCAGAGACGCTGGCCGATTTTCAGCCCCTTGCCAAACAGGGGGTTGTCGAGGCGGAAGATCTGCACCATGCCGCGCGCCCAGCGAATACGCTGGCCGATATGCGCCGAAAGCGACTCCGTCGCCAGCCCCGCCGCCTGCGGAATACGCATATAGGCGGAGGTGTGGCCGCGACGGTGCAGGCGCAGCGAGGTGTGCGCATCTTCGGTGACCGTCTCTACGGCGATGCCGCCAATCTCATCCAGCGGCCCGCGGCGGATCACCGCGCAGGAGCCGCAGAAGAAGGTGGCATCCCACATGTCGTTCCCGTCCTGCACCAGCCCGTAGAACAGCGTGCCTTCGTTAGGCGTTTTGCGAAAACGGCCGAGGTTACGCTCAAAGGGATCCGGCGAGAAGAAGTGGTGCGGCGTCTGCATCATCGCCAGCTTTTGATCCTTCAGGAACCAGCCCATGGTCATCTGCAGGAAGGAGCGCGTCGGCACGTGGTCGCAGTCGAAAATGGAGACAAAGTCGCCTTTGGCGTACTTAAGGGCATTATTGATGTTGCCCGCCTTGGCGTGCTCGTGGGTAGTACGGGCGATATATTTCACCCCCACGCTTTCGGCAAACAGCCGGAACTCTTCCCGGCCGCCGTCGTCCAGGATCCAGATCTCCAGCTTATCCTTCGGCCAGTCGATGCCCAGCGAGGCATAAATGGTGTTCTTCACCACGCTTAAATCTTCGTTATAGGTTGGCACGAAGATATCGACGCTCGGCCAGAGACGGGTATCTTTCGGCAGCGGTACCGGCTGGCGGTTGAGCGGCCAGACCACCTGGAAATAGCCCAGCACCAGCACCACCCAGGCGTAGGTCTCGGCGAACAGCAGGATCAGGCCGCAGACCAGGCTTACCGGATCGTTCCAGTTAAGGGTGGAGGTATAACGCCACCAGATATAGCGGCAGGAGACGGTGAGCGACAGCACGATCAGCATCAGCGCCGAGAAGCGGCCCGGAATTCGACGCACCAGCAGCGCCACGCCCCACAGCAATATCAGGAAGATAAACTGCGCCAGCGGGTTAAAGGGCTGGGTGATACAGACCAGCGCCAGCAGCAACGAGAAGGCCACCACCACGCCCAGGATGACGCGGCGCAGCCCCGGGTGCAGGTGCCCGAGCTCTTTTTCCGACTCCAGATGGCTGGTCTGGTGGCGAACGCGATCGGGGAGGTGGTCGAGCCACTGGTGATAGCGGCCGCGTAAATTCTTAAAGCGCACCATGCTGCGCCAGCGCGGCTCGGATCTCTCCCTGCGCGCAGAGGTGAGCAGCAGCCAGGCCGCCTGAATCAGGTAGCGGGCCGGATCCAGCGGACGCGGCCTGTCCGGGTTGATATGCGGATAAAGCTGCGCGTGGCGGGCGCGAATATTCTGCCAGCGCGGGTGTTCAAGGGGGAGAAAGAGCCAGGCCAGAATGGCCCACAGGCAGCCCAGTGCGGCGCTAAACGCCGGCGCGCCGTGCAGCCGGTAGTTGCGGTAGCGTTCGCTCAGGCGGGCGCTTACCGGCGGGATCAGCAGCCAGGCCGACAGGCGGCTCATTCTGCACTCCCGGCGGTAAGGGGTCTGACCTTCATGTTCAGCAGGCACCAGTTGGCGAGGATCATTATCTCTTCCGCCGCCAGCGAGTCGCTGCGGTATTCGCCAAGAGGCTGTTTCGACCCCATGCACTCGACCATGGCTTCATCACGATGCACCACCATCGGCAGCAGAAGACGCTGGCTCTGTAACCAGACCTGGTAAAGGTCGTCCTGCAGCTGGCTGCCGATGCGCAGATCGTTGATCAGAATATGGGTCTTTGCCGGCAGCGTCTGCTGATGCAGGCGAATATGGCAGTTGGTATCGGGTTTAACGATAGTCAGCGTGTGGTCGCACAGCTCTACCAGCTGGCGCGTCAGGGGGTCGTGACCATGGGGCAGATCGAGCAAAATCCACTGATAGTGGCTTTTCTCTTTTAACAGATGCAGGGCATGGATGAACTGGCCCAGCGTATTTTGCAGGCTATGTTGGTTGTCCCTTTCTTCGGCGGTCAGCTGACCAAAGGGGAGAATATCCAGTTGCGAGGTATAGCGCTGCCCGGCATCACGCCAGTCGGTACCATCTAACAATGCGCGGCCCCACCCTTCCGGGCGGTTAAAATCGATATTAAACGACATGCGCAGCAGGTTATCGGCACAGGCGTCCACCACCAGCACCGACTCACCTAATAACTGTAATGACCACCCCAGCGCAGCGGTAATAGATGTGGTTCCCACACCACCGCGTACGCCCTGTAAACCAACTATGGCCATCCACGGCTCCCTTATTGTTGTTGGGCAAACTCCGCCAATAACGGCCAGCGTTTAATCGCCGCTGCCAGTTGCTCACGTTGCGAAATATCGGTGTAGTCTATTTCTGGCAATGAAAAAACCTGGCTAAGGGCCAGGAAATCATTTTGGAATGTGTAACCGAGGCTGGAATCCAGCGTCGTCGTTTCGGTTTCATTGTTATGCATTCGACTCTCATCCCGTTGAGTTAAATCTCAAGCTCAGACGTAGCCGGGCTTCCTGCCGGCGAAAATTCGTTTACATGCTAAATCTGATGTTCTTTAATTTCAATGTTAGGTTTATTTCTTTGCTTTCGCTAGTAAACTGAATGCAGACAATTTAGTACAACGAGGGACATCGTGGACCCGATATTTTCGATTGGCATCCAGTCATTATGGGATGAATTGCGTCATATGCCAGCCGGTGGGGTATGGTGGATCAACACCGATCGCAACGATGATGCTATTAGCCTCATAAATCACACTATTGAAGCGCAAGAGGCGCGGGCAAAGGTGGCGGTCGTTACCATGGGTGACGATCCCAATACGATCGTCCAGCGCGAAGGTGAAGGCGGCCCGGATAGCGTGCGTTTGTTTTCCATGCCAGATACAGAAAAGGGTCTATACTTTTTGCCCCGCGATATACAGTGCAGTATCGATCCAGATCACTATTTAATCATCCTCAAATGTGCAAATAACGCCTGGTCAAATATACCAGTAGAAAAATTGCGCCTTTGGCTGGAAAAAATGAATAAATGGGCACGTTTTTATCATTGCACACTGCTGGTTATCAGCCCCGGCACAAATAATGACAAGCAATTTTCATTATTAATGGGGGAATACCGTTATCTTTTTGGCCTCGCCAGTTTGCGCTATCAGGCGGATATTCATCAATATGATATTGCGTACTGGTGTAATGAAAAAGGCGTCAGCGCACGCCAGCAATTAATGCTTAAGCACGACAATAACGCCTGGCACGTATTGCAGCAGGAGGAGCGCGTCGTTCAGCCGCGCAGCGATGAAAAGCGGATCCTGAGCAACGTCGCGGTGCTGGAGGGCGCACCACCGCTCTCGGAACACTGGGCGCTGTTTGACAGCAACGAGGCCCTGTTTAACGAAGCCCGCTCGACCCAGGCGGCCACCATTATTTTCGCGCTCACCCAGAATAACCAGATTGACGCTATTGCCCGGCAGATCCATACCTTACGCCGCCAGCGCGGCAGCGGCCTGAAAATCGTGGTGCGGGAAAACCACACCAGCCTGCGCGCCACCGACGAGCGTCTGCTGTTGGGCTGCGGTGCCAATATGGTGATCCCGTGGAATGCCCCCCTTTCACGCTGCCTGACGCTGATCGAGAGTATTCAGGGCCAGCAGTTCAGCCGCCACGTGCCGGAAGATATCTCCACCCTGCTCTCCATGACCCAGCCCATGAAGCTGCGTGGTTTCCAGAAATGGGATACTTTCTGCGACGCGGTAAGCAACATGATGAACAACACCCTGCTGCCTGCCGATAATAAAGGTATTCTGGTGGCGCTGCGTCCGGTGCCCGGCATTCGCATTGAGCAGGCGCTCACGCTCTGCCGCCCGAACCGCGTCGGCGATATCATGACCATCGGCGATAACCGGCTGGTACTGTTTTTGTCCTTCTGTCGGGTCAACGATCTCGATACCGCGCTCAACCATATCTTCCCCCTGCCTACCGGCGATATTTTCTCAAACCGGATGCTCTGGTTTGAAGATAACCAGATCGCGGCGGAAATCGTGCAGATGCGCGCCATTAAGCCTGAACAGTGGAGCAAACCGCTGCCGATGGAAAAAGACGCTAAACCGATCCTGAATGCCACCCATGATGGCCACGCCTGGCGGCGCATACCGCAGCCGCTACGCTTACTGGATGATACCGTGGAGAGTCAGTCATCATGAATATCAGCGATATTATTCAGCTGGTGGTGCTTTGCGCGCTGATCTTCTTCCCGCTGGGGTACTACACGCGCCATTTTTCCCGCCGTATTCGCGATACGGCGCGATTAATTTTTATTAAACCTCGCTATGTTAAACCCGCCGGAACGCTGAAACGCGCCGGGCAACAGGGCAAACCGAAAACATGACCAACACCTCTTATACAACTTCGGCGCCTTCGCCGCTCTGGCAGTACTGGCGCGGCCTTTCCGGCTGGAACTTCTACTTCCTGGTGAAGTTTGCCCTGCTGTGGGCGGGATACCTTAATTTCCACCCGCTGCCAAACCTGGTCTTTATGGCCTTCCTGCTGCTGCCGATCCCTAATCTTCGGCTGCACCGCCTGCGCCACTGGATTGCGATCCCCATCGGTTTCGGCCTCTTCTGGCATGATACCTGGCTGCCGGGTCCGCAAAGTATGCTGAGCCAGGGTTCGCAGGTAGCGGGCTTTAGCCTTGATTATCTGCTCGACCTGGCGACCCGTTTTATTAACCTGCAGATGATTGGCGCGCTCTTCGTGCTGCTGGTCGCCTGGCTGTTCCTCTCCCAGTGGGTGCGGGTCACCGTTTTTGTGGTGGCTATCATGCTCTGGCTGAACGTCCTCACCGTTGCCGGGCCGGCCTTTACCCTGTGGCCCGGCGGCCAGCCGACCACTACCGTCACCACCGATGGCGCTACGGTAGCACCTACGGTGGCGGCAACCGGTAATACGGCCGTAGTGGGGGATATTCCGGCACAGACGGCACCGCCCACCACCGCCAACCTGAATAACTGGCTCTCGACCTTCTATAATGCGGAAGAGAAACGCCAGACCAAATTCCCGGAGGCGCTGCCCGCCGACGCCCAGCCGTTCGAACTGCTGGTGATCAACATCTGCTCCCTCTCCTGGGCAGACGTGGAGGCGGCCGGCCTGATGTCGCATCCGCTGTGGTCGCATTTCGATATTCAGTTTAAAGATTTTAACTCCGCCACCTCTTACAGCGGCCCGGCGGCGATCCGCCTGCTGCGCGCCAGCTGCGGGCAGCCATCGCATAAAAACCTCTACCAGCCGGCCGGCAACCAGTGCTACCTGTTCGATAATCTGGAAAAACTGGGCTTCGAACAGCACCTGATGCTTGGCCACAACGGGGTATTTGGCGGCTTCCTGAAAGAGGTTCGTGAAAACGGCGGCATGCACGCCCCGCTGATGAACCAGACTGGCCTGCCGGTGCAGCTGCTGGGCTTCGACGGCTCGCCGGTCTATGACGATACGGCGGTGCTGCAGCGCTGGATGCAAACGACCGAGAAGGATAAGAACTCCCGCAGCGCTACCTTCTATAACACCCTGCCGCTGCACGACGGCAACCACTTCCCGGGCGTGAGCAAGGTGGCGGACTACAAGGTACGTGCCCAGAAGCTGTTTGATGAACTGGATGCATTCTTCACCGAGCTTGAGAAGTCCGGACGTAAAGTGATGGTGGTGATGGTGCCGGAACACGGCGGCGCGCTGAAGGGCGATAAGATGCAGGTCTCTGGCCTGCGCGATATCCCGAGCCCCTCCATTACCAACGTCCCTGCCGGGGTGAAATTCTTTGGCATGAAGGCCCCGCATCAGGGGGCACCCATCGAGATCACCCAGCCGGTCAGCTACCTGGCCATCTCCGAACTGGTGGCCCGCGCGGTGGACGGCAAGATGTTTGTGGAAGATAACGTCAACTGGGAGCAGCTCGTGAAAGGGCTGCCGCAGACGGCGGCGGTATCGGAGAACGCCAACGCGGTGGTGATCCAGTACCAGAACAAACCCTACGTCCGTCTGAACGCCGGCGACTGGGTGCCTTATCCGCAGTAAGCCCGCCGTTCCCCTCTCCCACGGAGAGGGGAACGCATTACCCTGCCCGCCCGTTTGCGGACGAAAAAAAAGAGCCGATGGCTCCTTTTCATTATTCTGCACTGCGCAACGAAATTTCACCGCCCATCCACGGCTTTATTACGCCATCCTGCTCGAGGAGAAGCGCACCCTGGGCATCGATTCCGCGCGAAATACCAAAGACCTCTTTATCACCCATAATCAGCTTAACCGGACGATTGATAAAGTTGTCGAGCTTTTCCCAGCGGCTAAGGAACGGGGCCAGCCCCTCCTGTTCAAAGCAGAGCAGCGAGGCGCGCAGCTCTTTTATCAGGCGCACCGCCAGGGTATTACGATCGATGTTCACCCCTGCTTCCTGCAGGTTCACCCACCCCTGATTTACCACATCGCTCTGCACGTTGCGCATGACCATATTAATGCCCGCGCCAATAACGATATGTGCCGCATCACCGGTTTTCGCCGTCATTTCTACCAGGATACCGGCAAGTTTGCGATCGTCGAGATAGAGATCGTTAGGCCACTTTACACGAACCTTATCCGCGCCCAGCACCTGCAACACCTCTGCCATCACTATCCCGATGACCAGGCTTAACCCCATGGCGGCGGCGGGGCCCTGCTCAAGGCGCCAGTACATCGACAGATAAAGGTTAGCGCCAAAGGGCGAGAACCATTTACGGCCGCGACGACCGCGCCCTGCCTGCTGGTACTCCGCCACGCAGCTATCGCCGGAGTGCAGTTCGCCGATACGGTCCAGTAAATACTGATTGGTGGAATCGATCACCGGCAGAACCGCTACGTTACCCTCTTCGATCTGGCTCTGGATCAGCGCCTGATCCAGAAGCTGAACCGGATCCGGCAGGCTGTAACCTTTGCCGGGCACGGTAAAGACATCCACCCCCCAGTCGCGCAGGGTCTGAACATGCTTGTTGATGGCCGCCCGGCTCATGCCGAGGCGCTCGCCGAGCTGCTCACCAGAATGAAACTCACCATCGGCCAGGATGGAGATCAGGGTTAAGGGGATAGTGTTGTCCTTCACGCGATAGCCTCCACCGCATTAACTTCGCCGTTTGCCCCGATAAAGCGCACCTCGGGCTCAAGCCAGACATTAAATTTCTCGCCCACGCGCAGGCGGACCAGATGCGCCAGCTGCACAACGTCCTGGCTGGTCGCGTTATCTTCGTTGATCAGAACCAGCGCCTGCTGGCGATGAACCGCCGCACCGCCAAAGGCGGTTCCTTTAAGCTGGCATTGATCGATAAGCCAGCCCGCGGCCAACTTCACGCTGCCATCGGCCTGCGGGTAGTGCGGCGCACCAGGCCACTCGGCGAGAAGTGCATTGGCCACCTCAGCGGTAACCACCGGGTTTTTAAAGAAGCTGCCCGCATTGCCCTGCACTTTCGGATCGGGAAGCTTGCCCATGCGCATATGGCATACGGCATCGAACACCTCCCGAGGGGTGACGGTAGCAGGATCCAGGCGGGTTAAATCCCCGTAAGAGAGCACCGGCTGCCAGTTTTTGTTCAGACGCAGGCCAACGGCCACGATGACAAACTTATCCTGATACTCATGCTTAAAGATGCTGTCGCGATAGCCAAAGCGGCACTGTTCCGCGCTCAGACGAACCTCTTTGCCGGTTGCCAGCTCAATGCAGTCAACGTATTCGCAGACATGCTTAAGCTCGATGCCATAGGCGCCGATGTTCTGAATAGGGGAGGATCCGGCGCAGCCTGGGATCAGGGCGAGGTTTTCCAGCCCGGCCATGCCCTTATCAAGAGTAAATTGCACCAGATTGTGCCAGTTTTCGCCGGCCCCGACGTGCAGACGCCAGCACTCCTGCGCCTCTTCGACGGCGATCCCGGTGATACGGTTAACGATCACCGTTCCGCAATAGTCCTCCAGAAAGAGCACGTTACTGCCTTCACCCAGGATAAGAACAGGCTGCTGTTGCTGCGTTGCGTGATTCCATGCGGCCAGCAGTTGCTGCGCATCGTTGGCCCGCACGATCTGACGGGCATGTCGGTCGATACCGAAGGTATTCCAGGGCTTTAAGGAGTGATTCATAGAGGCTATCCAGATGCAAAAACCGGCTTAGTTTACCGTATATGCAGCCCGTTAGGGGGATAACTTTATAGATGGGAAATAACGTGTAGAAACGCAAAAAGCCCATCCGTCAGGATGGGCTTTTCACT
>DKMV01000152.1 GCA_002469605.1 Leclercia sp. UBA7405 | reverse complement strand
CGGCAACGGCGACAACGGCGACAACGGCGGCAATGGCGGCAATGGCGGCAACAATGCGCCTGAGGTAATGGCTCCTGAAGTTGGCGCCTATCTGGGGAACTATATGGCCGCTCAGGGCATGTTCCTGCATAAACGTGACGACCGCGATCAGCTGACCCTGCGTGATAAAGACGATCTGAATACCTGGATGTACGTTAAAGGCCGTTATCACGATAACAATATTGCAGGCGGCAAAGTAAGCTATGACACTGATGAGTATGTGCTGCAGGTTGGTAGTGATTTCGTCAGCAAAACGCTGGATAAAGGCGTGCTGCACTCCGGTATGATGTTCGGCGCGGGCCAGGCGAAAACTGACTCCACGGCGCGTTACAATGCCCGTAGCGCCCATGGTAAGGTCGATGGCGTAAACGTAGGGCTGTACGCTACCTGGCAGGAAGATCCTGTACTGCGTCAGGGCAGCTATATCGATAGCTGGACCGCCTTCAGCTGGTATCACAACAAGCTGAGAAGCGATGGTCGCAGCAACGAAAACTATAACAGCCAGGGCTTTGCCGCCTCGCTGGAATTAGGCCACGCCTGGGTAGTTGCGTCTGAAAACGAAAGAACCTGGAAGATCGAACCTCAGATTCAGGCCATCTACAGCTATCTTGATCAGGAAAACCATACTGACGCCGACGGCGTACGCATCTCTACGCCTGATAAAGACGGCTTCCTGGGAAGAGCAGGTATTAAGACCAGCTACTTTAACCAGAAAGACGTTCAGGCCTGGCAGCCTTATGTTGCAGTAAACTGGCTTAAAGGCGCAGGGCAGAACGACATCGCCATCAACGGTGAAGTGTTCAGCAACAACACCCCGGACGATCGCGCCCAGCTGGAGCTTGGTATCACCGGCAAGCTGAACCCAACCACGATGATTTCACTGCGTGCCAGCGGCGAATGGGGTGAAAACAGCTACGATGCGTACGGCGGTCATATCCTGCTTAACCATCGCTGGTAATCCTGAATAAGGATGTTCAGTAAAAAGCAGTGGCTCAGGCCACTGCTTTTTTTTAGTTATCCAGCTCGCTCATGGATTTAACCTGGTCGCGGTTAATCTGCTCAGTCTGCCCGGTTTCTGCATTTTCATAAGATACCAGTCCGGTATCGTCATCAACCTGCGGTTTACCGTCTGTCACAACAGTTTTTCCGTCCGTGGTTTTTACCGCCTGATTAGATGAACAACCCGCTACGGTAAAGAGTGCAGTGGCAGCCAGAATGGAAGAGATGAGAAGTTTATTGCGCATGGTGTTTCCCCTGCTTTTCAGATGAATTTATTTAATGACATAACCAGTTTAGGTTAACTCACTGAAAGAAGATGAAAATGCAGACGGTTCTGAGGAAAGGAGTACGCCCGGCAGCGCAAGACTGGCCGGGCGAAAAGCAGATTACTTCACGATCTGAGCGTGCATTTCCTGCACTGAAATCACCTTCTCGGTGGCATCCGCATTCAGCGCCATGGCCGTGGCGAAACCGCCGTTCAGGGTGGTGTCGTAGTGCACTTTATACTGCAGCGCGCTGCGGCGAATCAGCTTGGAGTCTTCAATCGCCTGGCGGCCCGCAGTGGTATTGATGATGTAGGTATATTCGCCATTCTTGATACGGTCCTGAATGTGCGGACGACCTTCATGCACCTTGTTTACCAGACGCGGGTTGATGCCGGCTTCACCCAGCACAATCGCGGTGCCGTGGGTAGCATCCAGCTCGAACCCCTGCTTCAGCAGCTTGGCCGCCAGGTCCACCACGCGCTCTTTATCGCCTTCGCGAACGGAGAGCAGCGCACGGCCCTGTTTCTTCATCGTCGAGTTGCTGCCCAGCTGCGCTTTGGCAAAGGCCTCTGCGAAGGTGCGGCCCACGCCCATCACTTCCCCGGTTGAGCGCATTTCTGGCCCTAACAGCGGGTCGACGCCCGGGAATTTGTTGAACGGCAGCACCACCTCTTTCACCGAGTAATACGGTGGGATGATCTCTTTGGTCACGCCCTGCTGTGCCAGCGTCTGGCCTGCCATCACGCGTGCGGCCACTTTCGCCAGCGGTACGCCGGTGGCTTTAGAGACGAACGGGACGGTACGCGCCGCGCGCGGGTTAACTTCAATCAGGTAGACTTCGTTATCTTTTACCGCGAACTGGACGTTCATCAGGCCACGCACCTGCAGCTCAAAGGCCAGCTTCTGCACCTGCTGGCGCATCACGTCCTGAATTTCCTGGCTCAGCGTATAGGCTGGCAGAGAACACGCGGAGTCGCCGGAGTGGACGCCCGCCTGCTCAATGTGCTCCATAATGCCGCCAATCAGCACCGTTTCGCCGTCGCAGATAGCATCCACATCCACCTCTACCGCGTCGTCGAGGAAGCGATCCAGCAGTACGGGCGCATCGTTGGAGACGCTGACCGCAGTCTGGAAGTAGCGGCGCAGGTCAGCTTCGTCGTAGACGATTTCCATGGCGCGACCGCCCAGCACGTAAGAAGGACGAACCACCAGCGGGTAGCCAATCTCTTTCGCCTTCTCAACCGCCATCTCAATGGCGGTAACGGTGGCGTTGGCCGGCTGTTTCAGCTTCAGACGGTCAACCGCCTGCTGGAAACGCTCGCGGTCTTCCGCGCGGTCAATCGCATCCGGGCTGGTGCCGATTACCGGTACGCCAGCTGCTTCCAGCGCGCGCGCCAGCTTCAGCGGGGTCTGGCCGCCGTACTGCACGATTACCCCTTTTGGCTTCTCGATGCGCACGATTTCCAGTACGTCTTCCAGGGTGACCGGCTCGAAGTAGAGGCGGTCAGAAGTGTCGTAGTCGGTAGAGACGGTTTCCGGGTTACAGTTAACCATGATGGTTTCATAACCATCTTCACGCAGCGCCAGAGAGGCGTGTACGCAGCAGTAGTCGAACTCGATACCCTGGCCGATACGGTTTGGACCGCCGCCCAGCACCATGATTTTGTCACGGTCGGTAGACGGATTCGCTTCGCACTCGTCCTCATAGGTGGAGTACATGTACGCCGTATCGGTGGAGAACTCTGCCGCACAGGTATCTACACGTTTGTAGACCGGGTGCAGGTCGTACTGGTCGCGCAGCTTGCGGATTTCTGCTTCGCGCACGCCTGCCAGTTTAGCCAGACGCGCATCGGCGAAGCCTTTACGCTTCAGCACGCGCAGGAAGTCAGCGTCCAGGCCGTTAATGCCCAGCTCGGCGACTTTCTCTTCCAGACGCACCAGCTCTTCAATTTGCACCAGGAACCAGCGGTCGATGTTGGTCAGGTTGAACACCCCGTCGACGGAGAGGCCGGCACGGAAGGCATCGGCGATGTACCAGATACGCTCGGCGCCCGCGTCTTTCAGCTCGCGGCGGATTTTGGTCAGCGCTTCCGGATCGTCCAGGCTCACTTTCGGGTCAAACCCGGTAGCGCCCACTTCCAGGCCGCGCAGCGCTTTCTGCATCGATTCCTGCTGGGTGCGGCCAATCGCCATCACTTCACCCACAGATTTCATCTGGGTGGTCAGACGGTCATTAGCACCGGCAAATTTTTCAAAGTTAAAGCGTGGAATTTTGGTCACAACGTAGTCGATAGACGGCTCGAAGGAGGCCGGCGTACGGCCGCCGGTGATGTCGTTCATCAACTCATCGAGGGTATAACCCACCGCCAGTTTCGCCGCCACTTTCGCAATCGGGAAGCCCGTCGCCTTAGAGGCCAGGGCCGAGGAGCGGGAAACGCGCGGGATCACCTCGATAACGATGAGGCGACCATTTTTCGGGTTAACCGAGAC
>DKMV01000151.1:377-10079 GCA_002469605.1 Leclercia sp. UBA7405 | reverse complement strand
TACCGTCTACCCCCGCCGCATGCAGACCAGCACGATACTGCAGGGAGCCATCGTAACCTGCCAGCGGCAGCATTGAGATGAAGTTTAGCTCAGTGTCGTGTTGGGCAATGTACTGAAGCACCTGCATCATGGTCGCCGGGGAGATGAGATTATGGCGCGACAGACCGGAGCCATCGACCGCAATGGTGTTACCAAGGTCGATACCGGCCTGCTGGCGCAGGATCTGGCGTACCGCGTCGGAGCCCGCGCGCCATGTGCCCGGAACGCCGAAACGGGCATGGCCGATCATGCGAAACACGGTGTCCGCGATCATGTTGTCCGATTTTTTCAGCATGATCTTCAGCAGATCGTGCAGCGGCGCGGATTGCTTGCTGGCAAGTACCGTGCCCGGCTCGTTAACCAGCGTCTGACGCAGCAGCGTGCCGCTATAGGTAATACCCGCCTGCTTCAGCTCGCTCTTCAGAATAGCGCCGGCATAGCTGGCCCCGTCCTGAATGGCGAACGCCAGCGGCAGGGGATCGGCACGCTGCGTGAGGCATCCGGTCAGGGTGAAGCGGTTTAATTCCCCTGGCACCACATCAAGCTCGCAATACTGGGCGTCCGGGGAGCCTTTGGCCAGCGTACGCACCTGGCTGAACATGTTTACCGGGTAGTAAGAGGCGACGCGGATAAAGGCCAGGTCGTTGGCTTTTTGCGCGCTATAAAGCGAAACGGAAAAACAGTTACGATCGACAATAGCCGCCGCGGGCGGGGCGCTGAAGCACTGGGTCATGTCGTTCCACGGCCAGCCCGGGGCTTTATCGTGGCTGGCAAAAATAGAAGTATCGATAAGCAGGTTGCCTTCGATCTGCTGCACGCCGGACTTCTTTAACACCGCAACCATATTGCGGATATCCTGACGCTTTAAGGTCGGATCGCCGCCGAACCTGGCGGTAAGATCGCCTTTCAGCACGCCATTTTCAATAGTGCCTTTGCTCTCGAGCGTGGTGGTGAAACGAAAATCCGGCCCAAGCTGAAGCAGGGCGGCCAGACCCGTAATCACCTTCTGGGTACTGGCGGGCAGGGCCATTTGCTGGCTGTGATAATCAATCTCTGGACTCTGCGCGCCGACCTTTTGCACCATCAGGGCAAGGTTGGCGCCAGCGGGAAGTTGGTTGATGTACTCATCGACATTAGCAGCCTGAACATTCAACGCTATACTGGTGGTCAATCCGATGACAAATCTGGAAAATCGCATAATCTCGCGCTAACAAGCTGGAAAGAAGGCGTCATACTAAGGCGCATCGCCCTGCAAAGTAAACGATGACCCATAGGGAACTTCAGGGTAAAATGCGCATCAAACTAAAAAATTGCTGCTGACCTGGAACATTGCTTCCGGGTCAGTTTTCTTTTGCTTCTGCCCGACCGATGTTGATGGCGGCAGGGGCCGGAGCAGCAGAAGCTGCCCCCAACAGGAATGTTTAAGAGGTATAACAATGCAAGCTATTCCGATGACCTTACGTGGAGCCGAAAAACTGCGTGAAGAACTGGATTTCCTGAAGTCTGTTCGCCGCCCGGAAATCATCGCTGCTATCGCGGATGCCCGTGAGCACGGCGATCTGAAAGAGAACGCGGAATATCACGCTGCGCGCGAGCAGCAGGGCTTCTGCGAAGGCCGTATCAAGGATATCGAAGCCAAGCTGTCGAATGCGCAGGTTATCGATATCACTAAGATGCCAAATAACGGCCGCGTCATTTTTGGTTCTACCGTGACGGTAATTAACCTGGATACCGACGAAGAGCAGACCTATCGTATCGTGGGTGATGACGAAGCGGATTTTAAGCAAAATCTGATCTCGGTTAACTCACCAATTGCGCGTGGGCTGATAGGTAAAGAGCAGGACGATGTGGTCACCATCCGTACCCCGGGCGGGGAAGTAGAGTACGAAATTACTAAGGTTGAATACCTGTAATTCGCATCTGCAGGCAGATGTTGGTACATTGTAAAGAAAGGAAAAAGGCCGCTTAGCGGCCTTTTATCAACTCAAGGAGCGTGGCATTTTGCTCACCTGCTTAAGAAAAACCCCTCTTTTTACACAGAAACTGTGTTCAAATCAGGATAATCTTAGCGTGGCAGCGAGATTTTACGCTCTTTAGAAGGGCGGTAGAGCACCAGCGTTTTACCGATGACCTGTACATTACAGGCGCCGGTTTCGCGCACGATAGCTTCCACGATCAGGTTTTTAGTGTCTCTGTCCTCAGAGGCGATTTTCACCTTGATCAGCTCGTGGTGCTCCAGCGCTTGTTCAATCTCGGCCAGTACCCCTTCGGTCAAACCATTGTTGCCAAGCATAACTACAGGCTTGAGCGGATGTGCCAGACCTTTAAGGTGCTGTTTTTGTTTAGTACTCAGATTCATCGTATATTTTTGCTTACGTTGGGATTGAAAACGGTTCATTCTACCGCCATCTCCCATCTATCGCCAAACTGCTATGTGGAAATTTACACCGCTGGCTACGATGAACCAGGACGGAAAGTTAAATGACAGGTAAAAAGCGTTCTGCCAGTTCGAGCCGTTGGCTTCAGGAACACTTTAGCGATAAATATGTTCAGCAGGCACAGAAAAAGGGGTTACGTTCCCGTGCCTGGTTTAAACTTGATGAAATACAGCAAAGTGACAAACTTTTTAAACCGGGGATGACTATTGTCGATCTCGGTGCAGCACCCGGTGGATGGTCCCAGTATGCGGTGACCCAAATCGGCGGAACGGGCCGAATTATCGCATGCGATCTTTTGCCGATGGATCCAATCGTTGGCGTAGACTTCCTTCAGGGCGATTTTCGTGATGAATTAGTTCTGAAAGCATTACTTGAGCGCGTAGGTGACAGTAAGGTTCAGGTGGTTATGTCAGACATGGCACCAAATATGTGCGGAACACCGGCGGTGGATATTCCCCGCTCCATGTATCTGGTAGAACTGGCGTTAGAAATGTGTCGTGATGTATTGGCGCCGGGTGGTAGTTTTTTAGTGAAGGTGTTCCAGGGCGAAGGTTTCGAGGAGTATCTAAAGGAAATTCGCTCCCTGTTTACGAAGGTCAAAGTTCGTAAGCCGGACTCTTCGCGTGCGCGTTCACGTGAAGTGTATATTGTAGCGACCGGGCGAAAATGATAGTCGGTGAGTTTCAGGCGAAAGTTTGAAATAAATCGGATACAGAGTATCCTGACGCTGTTTTTAACACAGTTGTAATAAGAGGTTAATCCCTTGAGTGACATGGCGAAAAACCTAATACTCTGGCTGGTCATTGCCGTTGTGCTGATGTCAGTATTCCAGAGCTTTGGGCCCAGCGAGTCTAATGGCCGCAAGGTGGATTACTCCACATTCTTGCAAGAGGTCAACCAGGATCAGGTTCGCGAAGCGCGTATCAACGGACGTGAGATTAACGTTACCAAGAAAGATAGTAACCGTTACACGACTTACATCCCGGTGAACGATCCTAAGCTGCTTGATAACCTTCTGACTAAAAACGTCAAGGTGGTAGGTGAGCCGCCGGAAGAGCCGAGCCTGCTGGCTTCTATCTTCATCTCCTGGTTCCCGATGCTGCTGCTTATCGGCGTCTGGATCTTCTTTATGCGCCAAATGCAGGGCGGCGGTGGCAAAGGTGCCATGTCGTTCGGTAAGAGCAAGGCGCGTATGCTGACGGAAGACCAGATCAAAACCACCTTTGCCGACGTTGCTGGCTGCGACGAAGCAAAAGAAGAGGTGGGTGAGCTGGTTGAATACCTGCGTGAGCCGAGCCGCTTCCAGAAACTGGGCGGTAAGATCCCGAAAGGCGTCCTGATGGTCGGCCCTCCGGGTACCGGTAAAACCCTGCTGGCGAAAGCTATCGCGGGTGAAGCGAAGGTACCGTTCTTCACAATTTCCGGTTCTGACTTCGTGGAAATGTTCGTCGGTGTAGGTGCATCTCGTGTGCGCGACATGTTCGAACAGGCCAAGAAAGCGGCACCGTGCATCATCTTTATCGATGAGATCGACGCCGTAGGCCGCCAGCGTGGCGCTGGCCTGGGTGGTGGTCACGATGAACGTGAGCAGACGCTGAACCAGATGCTGGTTGAGATGGACGGCTTCGAAGGTAACGAAGGTATCATCGTTATCGCGGCAACTAACCGTCCGGACGTACTTGACCCGGCGCTGCTGCGTCCAGGCCGTTTCGACCGTCAGGTTGTAGTCGGTCTGCCGGATGTACGTGGTCGTGAACAGATCCTGAAGGTCCACATGCGTCGCGTTCCGCTGGCGCCAGATATCGACGCGGCAATCATTGCGCGCGGTACGCCGGGCTTCTCCGGTGCGGACCTGGCTAACCTGGTGAACGAAGCGGCACTGTTTGCTGCCCGCGGCAACAAGCGCGTGGTCTCCATGGTGGAGTTCGAGAAAGCGAAAGACAAAATCATGATGGGTGCGGAACGTCGCTCCATGGTGATGACGGAAGCGCAGAAAGAGTCCACGGCATACCACGAAGCTGGCCACGCGATTATTGGTCGCCTGGTGCCGGAGCACGATCCGGTGCATAAAGTGACTATTATCCCGCGCGGTCGCGCGCTGGGGGTGACCTTCTTCCTGCCTGAGGGCGACGCTATCAGCGCCAGCCGTCAGAAGCTGGAGAGCCAGATTTCGACCCTGTACGGCGGTCGTCTGGCAGAAGAGATTATCTACGGTGCGGAACATGTTTCTACCGGTGCGTCGAACGACATTAAAGTCGCGACCAACCTGGCGCGTAACATGGTCACCCAGTGGGGCTTCTCCGACAAACTCGGTCCGCTGCTGTACGCGGAAGAAGAGGGCGAGGTGTTCCTGGGCCGTAGCGTGGCGAAAGCCAAGCACATGTCCGATGAAACAGCCCGTATCATCGACCAGGAAGTGAAAGCGCTGATCGAACGTAACTACGGTCGCGCGCGTCAGATCCTGAACGACAATATGGACATCCTGCACGCGATGAAAGATGCGCTCATGAAATATGAGACCATCGACGCGCCGCAGATTGACGACCTGATGGCTCGCCGCGATGTGCGTCCGCCAGCAGGCTGGGAAGACCCGGGCGCTTCCAACAATTCTGACAGCAATGGCACCCCGCGTGCGCCGCGTCCGGTCGATGAGCCGCGTACGCCGAACCCGGGCAATACCATGTCAGAGCAGTTGGGCGACAAATAAGTCACCGCCGGGAATGTGTTTCTCTTCCTCTAAAACCCTGGAGCTTGCTCCGGGGTTTTTCTTATCTGTTTAACCTTAAAAATACCAGGGATTTACCATGAAACTCTTCGCCCAGGATTCTTTCCTCGATCTTTCACATCCGCACGTGATGGGGATCCTGAACGTCACGCCGGACTCTTTCTCCGATGGCGGTACCCATAACACCCTGATTGAGGCCGTCCGCCACGCCAATCTGATGATTAACGCCGGGGCGACAATCATCGATGTCGGCGGAGAGTCGACGCGCCCGGGTGCGGCGGAGGTAAGCACAGACGAAGAGCTATCGCGCGTAATACCGGTGGTGGAAGCCATCGCTCAGCGTTTTGAGGTGTGGATTTCGGTAGATACCTCCAAGCCGGAGGTGATCCGCGAATCCGCGCGGGCGGGGGCGCATATCATTAACGATATCCGTTCTCTGAGCGAGCCGGGCGCCCTTGAAGCCGCAGCGGAAACCGGTCTGCCGGTCTGCCTGATGCACATGCAGGGCCAGCCAAAAACCATGCAGGAAGCGCCAAAATATAAAGATGTTTTTGCCGACGTGAATCGCTACTTTATTGACCATATCGCACGCTGTGAGCGTGCCGGCATCGCAAAAGAGAAATTGCTGCTCGACCCGGGATTCGGTTTCGGTAAGAATCTCTCCCATAACTACGAGCTTCTTGCGCGCTTATCTGAGTTCCACCATTTTGGCCTGCCGCTGCTGGTTGGAATGTCACGAAAATCAATGATAGGGCAACTGCTGAACGTAGGGCCGTCCGAGCGCCTGAGCGGCAGCCTGGCCTGTGCGGTAATTGCGGCGATGCAGGGAGCGCATATTATTCGCGTCCATGACGTAAAAGAGACTGTTGAAGCCATGCGCGTAGTGGAAGCTACCCTGGCAGCGAAGGAAAACAAACGCTATGAGTGAACGTAAATTTTTTGGTACCGATGGCATCCGTGGGCGCGTAGGCGATGCCCCTATCACTCCTGATTTTGTGCTGAAGCTGGGCTGGGCGGCCGGAAAGGTGCTGGCCCGACACGGTTCGCGCAAAATCATCATTGGTAAAGATACCCGTATTTCCGGCTATATGCTGGAGTCCGCATTAGAAGCGGGTCTGGCGGCGGCGGGGCTCTCTGCGTCCTTCACCGGCCCGATGCCGACCCCGGCCGTGGCTTACCTCACCCGTACCTTCCGCGCGGAAGCCGGCATCGTTATCTCTGCTTCTCATAATCCGTTCTACGATAACGGAATTAAGTTCTTCTCCATCGACGGCACCAAGCTGCCGGACGACGTAGAAGAAGCCATTGAAGCGGAGATGGAAAAAGAGATCACCTGCGTAGACTCCGCGGAGCTGGGCAAAGCCAGCCGTATCGTTGATGCCGCTGGCCGCTATATCGAATTCTGCAAAGGCACCTTCCCGAATGAGCTGAGCCTTAGCCATCTTAAAATCGTTGTGGACTGTGCCAACGGCGCCACTTATCACATCGCGCCGAACGTCTTCCGCGAGTTGGGCGCAAAAGTGATTACTATTGGTTGCGAGCCGGACGGGGTGAACATCAACGAAGGCGTGGGCGCCACCGACGTGCGTGCGCTGCAGGCGCGCGTACTGTCCGAAAAGGCCGATCTGGGTATCGCTCTCGACGGCGACGGCGACCGCGTGATCATGGTTGACCACGAAGGTAATAAGGTCGATGGCGATCAGATCCTCTACATCATCGCCCGCGAAGGGCTGCGTCAGGGGCAGCTGCGCGGCGGCGCCGTGGGTACGCTGATGAGCAATATGGGCCTGGAGCTGGCGCTAAAACAGCTGGGTATTCCCTTTGCCCGTGCGAAAGTGGGCGACCGCTATGTGCTGGAAAAACTGCAGGAGAAGGGCTGGCGCATTGGCGCGGAAAACTCCGGCCACGTGATCCTGCTTGATAAAACCACTACCGGTGACGGCATTGTGGCGGGCCTGCAGGTGGTTGCGGCGATGGTGCGCAACCATATGTCCCTGCATGATCTGTGCAGCGGCATGAAGCTGTTCCCGCAGATCCTGGTGAACGTCCGCTTCAGCGCCGGCAGTGGCGATCCGCTGGAAAATGCCAATGTTAAAACGGTGATGGCCGAGGTTGAAGCCGCGCTGGGATCCCGTGGTCGCGTGCTGCTGCGTAAATCCGGTACCGAGCCGCTGATCCGCGTGATGGTAGAAGGCGAGGACGAAGCGCAGGTAACTGAATTTGCCCAT
Organism: Leclercia sp. UBA7405; assembly: GCA_002469605.1. Taxonomy (GTDB): domain Bacteria; phylum Pseudomonadota; class Gammaproteobacteria; order Enterobacterales; family Enterobacteriaceae; genus Enterobacter. The sequence goes on along the minus strand of DKMV01000151.1, from coordinate 2,649 downwards.
CGTATTGCCGATGCGGTAAAAGCGGCATAAGCCTGGCGATAAGTGACTAAAAAGGCGGCGCTTGCCGCCTTTATTTTGCGCAATTACGCGGGTTTTGCTGTTTTTTTCCGCACTTGATACAATGCGCTGAAATTGCCCTTGCGAAGGTCATTCGCTTTGGTTAGTATTCACACCCGCTTCAGTGGGAAAGCGAAATTCCTGCTTATTGGTCGAAGCATTGGTATGCGGCAAATCCGCAAGGAACAGGTTGATTATGTACGAAGCTCTTTTGGTAGTTTTCCTTATTGTAGCCATCGCACTCGTTGCGCTGATTATGCTGCAGCAAGGTAAAGGCGCTGACATGGGAGCCTCCTTCGGAGCAGGCGCTTCCGGTACGCTGTTTGGTTCAAGTGGTTCTGGTAACTTCATGACCCGCGCAACGGCGATTCTGGCGACTCTGTTCTTCATCATCAGTCTGGCGCTGGGCAATATCAACAGCAACAAGACCAGTAAAGGAAGCGAGTGGGAAAATCTGAGCGCGCCGGCGAAATCCGAGCAGACTCAGCCAACAGCGCCGGCTAAGCCGACCAGCGATATCCCGCAGTAAGTATTCTGTACCGAGGTGGTGGAATTGGTAGACACGCTACCTTGAGGTGGTAGTGCCCTAACGGGCTTGTGGGTTCGAGTCCCATCCTCGGTACCAATATTCCGAAAAAAAGACATCGTAAGATGTCTTTTTTTTCGTCTGTACTTTATGGTCTGGAAGGTCTGGCTCTTTGACAGGCCCGCTCCGCCGGGTAAAGACCGCAAAAAAGGCGCCCATTGGCGCCTTTTGCATTGCCGTTCAGCGATTATTTCTTATCGCCGTTTTCCAGGTTTTCAACCTGCGGCAGGCCATTTCCGCTGGATACAGAGAGGAGCCCGGTTTCGGTATAGGTGAACAGCTTCGCGCGGGTATCGGTGATATCCAGGTTACGCATGGTCAGCTGACCGATACGGTCATCCGGAGAGAAGACGGAATCGCCTTTTTCCATGGTCAGACGCTCTGCCTGGTAGGTCAGGTTATCGGACACGGTGTTCAGGATCGAGTAGTCATTACCACGACGCAGCTCCAGCGTCACTTCACCCGTAATCGCGCTTGCCACCCAGCGCTGGAGCGCATCACGCAGCATAAGCGCCTGCGGATCGAACCAGCGGCCCTGGTACAACAGTTTACCCAGCTGACGACCGTGAGAGTGATACTGCTCGATGGTGTCTTCGTTATGAATACCGGTCAGCAGACGTTCGTAAGCGATGTGCAGCAACGCCATCCCCGGCGCTTCATAGATGCCGCGGCTTTTTGCTTCGATGATACGGTTTTCGATCTGATCGCTCATGCCCAGGCCGTGACGACCGCCGATGCGGTTGGCTTCAAGCATCAGCTCAACATCGTTCGCGAAGGTCTGGCCGTTAAGGGCAACCGGATGGCCGCGCTCGAAACGTACGGTCACCTCTTCCGCCTGGATCTTAACGTTCTCGTCCCAGAACTTAACGCCCATGATCGGGTTAACGATTTTCACGCTGGAGTTCAGATACTCGAGGTCTTTCGCTTCGTGCGTCGCACCCAGCATGTTTGAGTCGGTAGAGTAGGCTTTTTCGACGGACATCTTGTAGTCAAAGCCGCAGGCGATCATAAATTCAGACATTTCATGACGGCCACCCAGCTCGTCGATGAAGTCGGTATCCAGCCACGGCTTGTAAATTTGCAGCTCGGCGTTGGTCAGCAGGCCATAGCGATAGAAGCGTTCGATATCGTTGCCTTTATAGGTGCTGCCGTCGCCCCAGATGTTGACGCCATCTTCTTTCATGGCGGCAACCAGCATGGTGCCGGTCACGGCGCGGCCCAGCGGCGTAGTGTTGAAATAGGTCAGACCGCCGGTAGTATTGTGGAACGCACCACATTGAATGGCAGCAATACCTTCGGCAACCAGCTGTTTACGGCAGTCAATCAGACGTGCGTTCTCTGCACCGTACTCCATGGCGCGACGCGGGATGGCTTCGTAATCGTCCTCATCCGGCTGACCCAGGTTCGCAGTATATGCATAAGGAACCGCTCCCTTCTGGCGCATCCACAGCAGCGCAGCGCTGGTGTCCAGACCGCCGGAAAAAGCGATGCCAATACGTTGTCCTTGCGGGAGATGCTTGAGAATCGTCGTCATAAAATAGAACCCTGCTTGATTGACTAATGAGTTATCATTTTCGTCTTAAATGCATTTTTATGCAAAATAAGTGAGTTTTCATTTAATCATCTTTT
>DKMV01000151.1:0-210 GCA_002469605.1 Leclercia sp. UBA7405 | reverse complement strand
GTTTTCATTTAATCATCTTTTGGCGATGACCGGAAGAGATTCGTGTACTATTTGTAAAAATTTCTGAAGGGAATCCCTGGCGTATGCAGGGTTGACAGGTAACCTGCACTATCAATATACTGAACGCCGATTTTACGTCCCGTCCTCGGTACCAAATCCCAGCATTATTTGCATTTTTTACCCAAAACGAGTAGAATTTGCCACGTTTCA
>DKMV01000067.1:425-9851 GCA_002469605.1 Leclercia sp. UBA7405 | reverse complement strand
TGCTGGAGATAATGGGATGATCTGGAAACGTTCCGCCACGCTGGAGGCGCTAAACGCCATGGGCGCGGGCAATATGGTTGGCCTGCTGGATATTCAGTTTACCCGCCTCGGCGACGACGAGCTGGAAGCCACCATGCCGGTGGACAGCCGCACCCACCAGCCTTTCGGGCTGCTGCACGGCGGCGCGTCCGTGGTGCTGGCCGAAACCCTGGGCTCGGTGGCAGGCTATCTCTGTACCGAAGGCGAACAGAAGGTGGTTGGGCTTGAGATCAACGCCAACCACGTTCGCTCGGTGCGTAGCGGGCGGGTTCGCGGCCTGTGCCGCGCCCTGCATACCGGCGGGCGGCATCAGGTGTGGCAGATTGATATCTATGACGAGCAGCAGCGGCTCTGTTGTTCATCGCGCCTGACCACCGCGGTGGTCTGACGTGCGCAAAGCGGATAAGTTGGGGGTTGTCTTGCTTATGGTCAAAAAATAGGCAGTGTTTTGTGGTATGCTGTTCAGGTTTTGTACACATAAGAGGACATCATGGATACCGCATTAGAACCAACCCAACTGGCAATTGAGTACTTACGTCGTGATAAAAGCAATCTGTCTCCCGCCCAGTATCTGAAAAAATTGAAACAGCTCGAACTGGAATTTACGGATCTGCTTACGCTCTCCTCAAGTGAGTTAAAGGAGGAGATCTACTTTGCCTGGCGGTTGGGCGTACATGTCCATTAATTTTTCTAAAAGGCCGTAGATGCGGCCTTTTTCATCTGTGAAAACAGGTGGCTGGCGCGGGCAGCAATAAATGTCAAATTTCGACCGTCGGAATATGAGACTATTCTGATGCTCCTTCAAGAGCTAAGCCATATGAGTGCCGGAGATAAGCGCCGGATGGAGCAAGAAGCCCTTAAGATTACCCCCGGGTAGTCTTAAGGGCTTTCTTTTTGGCGCGTTATAATCTCAGCCGGTAGGCGACATGTGCCTTTTTCAAAAATCTATCTCATAAATAGGCATTGCCTATACATCTTTTGTCTTTTCTCCTTTTCCGCCACCTTACTCTCATTTAATTATTTCTAATCAACGCGTTAAGTAAATTAATCATGCCCTGTTAACCCCGGTGACAGGGTCTATGCTTAATAAAACCAGTAATAAAGGGCGGTTTCGCCGAAAGCCCCTGCTGTCAGGGGGTTGAAGTGAGAATCGTTATCACTAACATGGTGTTATGCCCCTGGTGGCGCTAATCATGAGGTGGACCTATGGAACTGCATTCAGAAACCTTCAACCCGGCTGATTTTACCTGGCGCGGACTAACACTCACCCCTGCGGCGGCGGCGCATATCCGCGAGCTGGTCAGCAAGCAGCCGGATATGCTGGGCGTGCGCCTGAGCGTTAAAACCACCGGCTGTGCCGGCTTCGGTTACGTGCTGGGTACGGTTAGCGAGCCGGAAAAAGACGATCTTCTCTTCGAGTATGACGGCGCAAAACTCTTTGTACCGTTGCAGGCGATGCCGTTTATCGACGGTACCGAAGTGGACTATGTGCGCGAAGGTTTAAACCAGTTATTCAAATTCAATAACCCGAAAGCCCAGAACGAATGTGGCTGTGGCGAAAGCTTTGGGGTATAGGCGGTACTATGTCTCGTAATACTGAAGCAACTGACGATGTCAAAACCTGGTCCGGCGGCCAACTCAATTATAAAGAGGGCTTCTTCACCCAACTGCAGACCGATGAGCTGGCAAAAGGGATCAACGAAGAGGTGGTGCGCGCCATTTCGGCCAAACGCAACGAGCCCGAGTGGATGCTCGAATTCCGCCTGAACGCTTTTCGCGCGTGGCAGGAGATGGAAGAGCCGCACTGGCTGAAGGCGCACTACGATAAGCTCAACTATCAGGACTACAGCTACTACTCCGCCCCCTCCTGCGGCAACTGTGACGACACCTGTGCCTCAGAGCCGGGCGCGGTACAGCAGACCGGAGCCAACACCTTTTTAAGTAAAGAGGTGGAAGAGGCCTTCGAGCAGCTCGGGGTGCCGGTCCGCGAAGGACGTGAAGTAGCGGTAGACGCCATCTTTGACTCCGTCTCGGTGGCTACCACCTACCGTGAAAAGCTGGGGGAGCAGGGGATCATCTTCTGCTCGTTCGGGGAAGCCATTCACGATCACCCGGAGCTGGTGAAGAAATATATCGGCGCCGTGGTGCCCAGCAACGACAACTTTTTTGCGGCGCTGAACGCGGCGGTCGCCTCTGACGGCACCTTTATCTATGTGCCGAAAGGCGTGCGCTGCCCAATGGAGCTCTCCACCTATTTTCGCATCAACGCGGAAAAGACCGGCCAGTTCGAGCGCACCATTCTGGTGGCCGATGAAGGCAGCTACGTCAGCTATATCGAAGGCTGCTCGGCGCCGGTACGCGACAGCTATCAGCTGCACGCGGCGGTGGTGGAGGTGATCATCCACAAAGACGCGGAGGTGAAATACTCCACGGTGCAGAACTGGTTCCCGGGGGATAACAACACCGGCGGCATCCTTAACTTCGTCACCAAGCGCGCCCTGTGCGAAGGCGAAAACAGCAAGATGTCCTGGACCCAGTCGGAGACCGGCTCCGCCATTACCTGGAAATACCCGAGCTGTATTCTGCGCGGGGACAACTCCATCGGCGAGTTTTACTCCGTGGCGCTGACCAGCGGTCATCAGCAGGCCGATACCGGCACCAAGATGATCCACATTGGCAAAAATACCAAATCGACCATTATTTCGAAGGGCATCTCGGCCGGACACAGCCAGAACAGCTACCGTGGCCTGGTAAAAATCATGCCGACGGCGACCAACGCCCGTAACTTCACCCAGTGCGACTCGATGCTGATTGGCGCCGACTGCGGGGCCCATACCTTCCCGTATGTGGAGTGCCGCAACAACAGCGCCCAGCTGGAGCACGAGGCCACCACCTCGCGCATCGGGGAAGATCAGCTCTTCTACTGCCTGCAGCGCGGGATCAGTGAAGAAGATGCCATCTCAATGATTGTTAACGGCTTCTGTAAGGATGTGTTCTCTGAACTGCCGCTGGAGTTTGCCGTTGAAGCACAGAAGCTGCTGGCGATAAGCCTGGAACACAGCGTCGGTTAAGGATTAAGGAAAGCACATGTTAAGCATCAAAGATTTACAGGTCAGTGTGGAAGATAAAGCGATCCTGCGCGGGCTGAGCCTTGAGGTTCGCCCGGGGGAAGTGCATGCGATTATGGGGCCGAACGGCTCCGGCAAGAGCACGCTCTCCGCCACCCTGGCAGGTCGTGAAGATTACGAGGTCACCGGCGGTTCGGTGGCCTTTAAAGATAAAGATCTGCTGGAGCTGTCGCCGGAAGATCGCGCGGGGGAAGGCATCTTTATGGCCTTCCAGTATCCGGTGGAGATCCCGGGGGTCAGCAACCAGTTTTTCCTGCAGACCGCCCTGAACGCCGTGCGCAAATACCGCGGTAAGGACGAGCTGGACCGTTTCGACTTCCAGGATCTGATGGAAGAGAAAATCCAGCTGCTGAAAATGCCGGAAGATTTGCTCACCCGTTCGGTGAACGTCGGCTTCTCCGGTGGGGAGAAGAAGCGTAACGATATCCTGCAGATGGCGGTGCTGGAGCCGGAGCTGTGTATCCTGGATGAAACCGACTCCGGGCTGGACATCGACGCCCTGAAAATCGTCGCCGACGGGGTTAACGCTCTGCGCGACGGCAACCGCTCGTTTATTATCGTCACCCACTATCAGCGTATTCTCGACTACATCAAGCCGGACTATGTACACGTCCTCTACCAGGGACGCATTGTGAAATCCGGTGATTTCACGCTGGTCAAACAGCTGGAGGAGCAGGGCTATGGCTGGCTTACCGAACAGCAGTAACGCGCTGCAGCAGTGGCACCGCCTGTTTGAAGCGCAGGGCGGAGAGCGCTCTGAAGAGGCCCAGCAGCATCTGCAGCAGATGCTGCGCCTCGGGCTACCGACGCGGAAACACGAAAACTGGAAATACACCCCGCTGGACGGGCTGCTGAACAGCCAGTTCGTCACCCGGCTGGCCGAGGTCAGCGCCGACCGGCGCGACGCCCTGAGCGTGACCGTCGATGCGGTGCGGCTGGTCTTTGTCGATGGCCAGTTTATGCCAGATCTTAGCGACAGCAGCGAAGGGAGCGGCTTTGAGATCGTTATTAACGACGAGCGCCAGGCGCTGCACGCGCCAATCCAGCCGGAGGTGTTCCTTCACCTTACCGAGAGCCTCTCCCGCTCGGTGACCCATATTCGCGTTAAGCGCAACCTACGGCCTTCTAAGCCGTTGCTCCTGCTGCACATCACCCAAGGGCTGGAGGGCGGCGATGAGGTCAACACGGCCCATTATCGCCACCATCTGACGCTGGATCAGGGGGCGGAGGCGACCGTCATTGAGCAGTACGTGAGCCTTAACGAGACCCGGCACTTTACCGGCTCGCGCCTGACCATGAACGTGGCCGCCAACGCCCAGCTGCACCACATCAAGCTGGCGTTCGAAAACCCGGTCAGCCACCACTTCGCCCATAACGACATTATTCTTGCTGCGGACGCGGCGGCGTACAGCCACAGCTTCCTGCTGGGCGACGCCGTGTTACGTCATAACACCAGCACCCGGCTCGACGGGGAAAACACCACCCTGCGCATGAACAGCCTGGCAATGCCGGTTAAATCTGAGGTGTGCGATACCCGCACCTGGCTTGAGCACAACAAAGGCTACTGCAATAGCCGCCAGCTGCACAAAACCATCGTCAGCGACAAAGGGCGCGCGGTCTTTAACGGCCTGATTAACGTGGCGCAACACGCCATCAAAACCGACGGGCAGATGACCAACAACAACCTGCTGCTGGGCCGCCTGGCCGAGGTGGACACCAAGCCGCAGCTGGAAATCTACGCCGATGACGTTAAATGTAGCCACGGCGCTACCATCGGGCGCATCGACGACGAGCAGATGTTCTACCTGCGTTCGCGCGGGATCGATAAACAAGCTGCCGAACAGATGATTATCTACGCCTTTGCCGCTGAACTCACAGAAGCCCTTGGCGACGAGGGGTTAAAACAGCAGGTGCTGGCCCGTATTGGCCAGCGTCTTGGAGGTACGGCATGAATTTTCCGGTAGAGAAAGTGCGGGCGGATTTTCCGGTCCTGACCCGTGAAGTGAACGGTCTGCCGCTCGCCTATCTCGACAGTGCCGCCAGCGCCCAGAAACCGGCGCAGGTGATCGATGCCGAAGCGGAGTTTTACCGCCACGGTTATGCGGCGGTACACCGGGGGATCCACACCCTGAGCGCCGAGGCGACCCAGCGCATGGAAAACGTGCGCAACCTGGCGGCGGCATTCCTCAATGCCCGCTCGCCGGAGGAGCTGGTCTTCGTGCGCGGCACCACCGAGGGGATCAACCTGGTGGCCAATAGCTGGGGCAGCGCGTCGGTCCAGGCGGGGGATAACATCATCATCACCCAGATGGAGCACCACGCCAATATCGTCCCCTGGCAGATGCTGTGCGAGCGGGTAGGGGCCGAGCTGCGGGTGATCCCGCTCAATCAGGACGGCACCCTGCAGCTGGAGCAACTGGCAACGCTGCTTGATGCACGCACCAGGCTGGTGGCTATCACCCATATCTCTAACGTGCTGGGCACCGAAAACCCGCTGGCGGAGATTATCGCCAAAGCCCATCAGGCGGGGGCAAAGGTGTTGGTGGACGGCGCCCAGGCGGTGATGCACCACGCGGTGGATGTCCAGGCGCTGGACTGCGATTTTTACGTCTTCTCCGGGCATAAGCTCTATGGCCCCACCGGGATTGGCGTGCTCTACGTTAAAGAAGATATCCTGCAGGCGATGCCGCCCTGGGAGGGCGGCGGGTCGATGATCGCCACCGTCAGCCTGAGCGAAGGCACCACCTATGCCAAAGCCCCCTGGCGCTTTGAGGCCGGTACGCCAAACACCGGCGGCATTATCGGCCTCGGGGCCGCCATCGAATACGTCACCGCCATCGGGCTGGAGGCGATTGCGGAGTATGAGCAGATGCTGATGCGCTACGCCCTGCAGGAGCTGGCGAGCGTGCCCGACCTGGCGCTGTATGGTCCGGCCGATCGCAAAGGGGTGATCGCCTTTAACCTCGGCAAGCATCATGCCTATGACGTGGGCAGCTTCCTCGATAATTACGGCGTGGCGGTCCGCACCGGACACCACTGCGCCATGCCGCTGATGGCCTTTTACCAGGTGCCCGCCATGTGTCGCGCATCGCTGGTTTTATATAACACAACAGAAGAGATCGACAGGCTGGTGGCAGGGCTGAAACGCATTCACCGTCTGTTAGGTTAACAGGGAGGCACTAATGGCCGCGTTGCCGGACAGAGACAAATTGCTGCGCAACTTTGAGCGTTGCGCAAACTGGGAAGAGAAGTATCTCTACATCATCGAGCTCGGACAGCGCCTGCCCGAGCTTAGCCCGGAAGCCCACACCGCAGAAAACGCCATTCAGGGCTGTCAGAGCCAGGTCTGGATCGTGATGCGCCAGAACGAGGCGGGGATCATCGAGCTGCAGGGCGACAGCGATGCCGCCATCGTGAAGGGGCTGATTGCGGTGGTCTTTATTCTTTATCAGCAGATGTCGCCCCAGGACATCGTCGCTTTTGACGTGCGCCCCTGGTTTGAAAAGATGGCGCTGACCCAGCACTTAACCCCCTCCCGCTCTCAGGGGCTGGAAGCGATGATCCGCGCGATTCGCTCCAAAGCCGCCAACATTAGCTAAACTATCAGGACAGCATTCATTCTGTTTCGCGAGGCGGTTCCCGCCTCGCTGGTTTTCAGCTTTCTGACATCCGGTCAGTGAATAAGGAATATCAGCATGAAGCGCGCGTCTCTCATTACACTTTTACTATTGGGCTCGCTGGGCATTGTTAATAACGCCAGCGCAATGGATTATCCGTTACCCCCGCCGGGTAGCCGGTTAATTGGGCAAAATCAGACTTACACCATTCAGGAAGGCGATAAAAATTTGCAGGCCATTGCCCGCCGATTTAATACCGCTGCGCACTTAATTCTCGAAACCAATAACACCATCGCGCCGGTCTATCCCGCGCCGGGAACGGTAATTACCCTCCCATCGCAAATGCTGCTGCCGGATACGCCGCGAGAAGGCATAGTGGTTAATCTGGCGGAGCTGCGGCTCTATTATTTCCCGCCGGGAGAGAACAGCGTGCAGGTTTATCCCCTGGGGATTGGCCAGCTGGGGCTGGATACGCCGGTCACCACTACGCGCATCAGCCAGAAAATCCCCAATCCGACCTGGACGCCCACAGCGGGCATCAGAGCCCGCTCGCTGGAGAAAGGCATCAAACTGCCCCCGGTGGTACCAGCAGGGCCAAATAACCCGCTGGGGCGCTTTGCGTTGCGTCTGGGCGTGGGTAACGGCGAATACCTGATTCATGGTACCAGCGCGCCGGACAGCGTTGGGCTGCGCGTCAGTTCCGGCTGTATGCGTATGAACGCCCCTGATATCAAAGCGCTCTTTGAGCAGGTGCGGGTCGGTACGCGTGTGCAGATTATCAATGAGCCGGTGAAATACGCCGTCGAGCCGGACGGCAAGCGTTATGTGGAGGTCCATCGTCCGCTGGCGGCAGCAGAGGAGGAGAATCCGCAGATCCTGCCGATTTCACAGTCTGCTGGCTTTACGGCGTTTGTCTCCCAGAGCGGTAGCGATAAGACGCTGGTCGATAAGGCCTTGTCGCGTCGGTCAGGTGTTCCGGTTGTAGTCTCTGCGGGCGCAGAGCCATCCACAAGCCGTTCCGTGCAGTCGGCGCAGAATCAGCGCGTGCAGGTAGCGGAAGAGGGTGCAGAGCAGGCTATGTAACGGGGCAAATGAAAGGCAAAAAAAATGGCGCACAATGTGCGCCATTTTATTAACACAGGTACTATTACTTACGGTATTTAGTAGCCTGGTTGTCCAGACGCTGGTTAGCGCGAGCTGCGTCGTCTTTAGCAGCCTGAACGTCGGAACGCATTGCGTTCACGTCGTTGCTCAGCTGGTCAACTTTAGCGTTCAGAGTCTGAACGTCAGAAGACAGCTGATCGATTTTAGCGTTGCTGGAGCAACCTGCCAGCAGAGTAGAACCCAGGATTACCGCGCCCAGTACCAGTTTAGTACGATTCATTATTAATACCCTCTAGATTGAGTTAATCTCCATGTAGCGTTACAAGTATTACACAAAGTTTTTTATGTTGAGAATATTTTTTTGATGGGAATATGCTTATTTTTGATCGTTCGCTCAAAGAAGCATCATATTCGCCATAAATCTTTAAAAATCGCTGAGAAAACAGGGTATTTTCATCGGATTCGTCTTAGAAAAATCCATATTAAATAGAGAAACCCGATTTGATTTTTTAATGAATCTGGTCGATAGCGGATATAAAAAAAGCGCTCCGAAGAGCGCTTCTAATACAAATTAATTCGACCTGTAATTATTACAGAACGTGCACAGAGGCGGTATTGGTGGTGCCGCTTGGAACCAGCGCGCCGGAAACCATCACTACCACATCACCTTTCTGCGCCAGACCACGGTCAACCAGCTGCAGAGCCACTTCTTTACCCAGACGATAGAAATCATCGGTAGAGGCGATCTCTTTCACCAGGTGCGGTACAACGCCTTTGCTCAGCACCAGCTGGCGAGCCGTCGTTTCGTTGGTGGTCAGCGCCAGGATGGTGGCGTTCGGGAAGTATTTACGCACGGCTTTAGCAGATTTACCGCCCTGGGTTGCCACCACGATCAGCGGCGCTTCCAGCTTCTCGGCAGTTTCTACCGCGCCACGGCATACCGCTTCGGTGATGCGCAGCTTGCGGCTGTCGTTGTTGTTGTCCAGACGGCTGGTCATAACGCGGTCGGTACGCTCGCAGATGGTCGCCATGATGGTGACCGCTTCCAGCGGGTATTTACCTTTCGCCGATTCGCCAGACAGCATAACGGCATCGGTACCGTCGAGGATGGCGTTAGCCACGTCGCCTGCTTCAGCGCGGGTCGGACGCGGGTTTTTGATCATTGAGTCCAGCATCTGGGTCGCGGTGATAACCACTTTACGGGCACGCACACACTTCTCGATCATCATCTTCTGGGCGAAGATAACTTCTTCAACCGGGATTTCTACACCCAGGTCGCCACGCGCAACCATGATGCCGTCTGAGGCTTCGAGGATCTCGTCGAAGTTGTTCAGGCCTTCCTGGTTTTCAATCTTGGAGATGATCTGGATATGTTCGCCGCCGTGGGCTTTCAGGTGCTCACGAATTTCCAGCACGTCGGAACGCTTACGAATAAATGAAGCCGCCACGAAATCGACGCCTTGCTCACAGCCGAAAATCAGGTCGCGTTTGTCTTTTTCCGCCAGCGCAGGCAGCTGGATAGAGACGCCCGGCAGGTT
>DKMV01000067.1:0-225 GCA_002469605.1 Leclercia sp. UBA7405 | reverse complement strand
AGAGACGCCCGGCAGGTTAACCCCTTTATTCTCGCCAAGGTCGCCGTTGTTCAGGACGGTACACACCACGGTGTTCTCCGTCACTTCTTTCACTTCCATGCCGATCAAACCATCGTCTACCAGCACGGTATTGCCGATTTTCAGATCTTCCGTAAAACCCGCGTAGGTGACAGCTACGCGCTCGCTGTTGCCGATTACGCTCTGGTCGGTGGTAAAGGTGAACGT
>DKMV01000068.1 GCA_002469605.1 Leclercia sp. UBA7405 | reverse complement strand
TGCCCGTCGATCGAAGACAAGGTGATGCGCTTTGCCGATCGTAACCAGCACCAGATCTTCCTCGAGCCGGAAGGGCTGACCTCAAACGAAATTTACCCGAACGGCATCTCCACCAGCCTGCCGTTCGATGTGCAGATGCAGATTGTCCGCTCCATGCAGGGGATGGAAAACGCGAAAATCGTCCGCCCGGGCTATGCGATTGAGTACGATTTCTTCGATCCGCGCGACCTGAAACCGACGCTGGAGAGCAAATTTATCCAGGGGCTGTTCTTCGCGGGCCAGATCAACGGCACCACCGGCTACGAAGAGGCCGCCGCGCAGGGGCTGCTTGCCGGCCTGAACGCCGCTCGCTTCTCTGCCGAGAAAGAGGGCTGGGCGCCGCGTCGCGATCAGGCCTACCTCGGCGTGCTGGTGGACGATCTCTGCACCCTCGGTACCAAAGAGCCGTACCGCATGTTTACCTCCCGGGCAGAGTATCGCCTGATGCTGCGTGAAGATAACGCCGACCTGCGCCTGACCGAGATGGGTCGCGAGCTGGGTCTGGTGGATGACGAACGCTGGGCGCGCTTTAACGAGAAGCTGGAGCGCATCGAGACCGAACGTCAGCGCCTGAAATCCACCTGGGTTAATCCGCTGACCGAATCGGTTGCCGAAGTGAACGCTCACTTAACCGCGCCGCTCTCCCGCGAAGCCAGTGGGGAAGATCTGCTGCGCCGTCCGGAGATGACCTACGCACAGCTGGTGCAGATGAGCTCATTTGCGCCGGGTCTGGCGGATGCTGAAGCGGCCGAGCAGGTCGAGATCCAGGTGAAATACGAAGGCTATATTGCACGCCAGCAGGATGAGATCGAAAAACAGCAGCGTAACGAGAACACTCTGCTGCCTGCGGTGCTGGATTATCGCCAGGTGACCGGGCTCTCCAACGAGGTGATCGCCAAGCTGAACGATCACAAGCCGGTCTCTATCGGTCAGGCATCGCGCATCTCGGGCGTGACCCCGGCCGCGATCTCCATTTTGCTGGTCTGGCTGAAAAAACAGGGTATGCTGCGCCGCAGCGCCTAAGCTATGAAAATGGCCCGGCGGTGCTTCGCCGCCGGGCGCTCTGAACTTCACAGTGCGGAGACGTCTCCGCCTGACTGCATCTCAACAGGTATTCACCGTGCTCAACAAACTCTCTCGTCTGCTGGATGAAGCAGGTATTTCGCTCACCGATCACCAGAAAACTCAACTGGTGGCTTATGTCGACATGCTGAACAAATGGAATAAAGCGTACAACCTCACCTCGGTACGCGACCCCAACGAGATGCTGGTTCGCCATATCCTCGATAGCATCGTGGTGGCGCCACACCTGCAGGGCGAGCGTTTTATCGATGTGGGCACCGGCCCGGGTTTGCCGGGCATTCCGCTGTCCATTGTCCGTCCTGAGTGCCAGTTCACCCTGCTGGACAGCCTGGGCAAGCGTGTGCGTTTCCTGAAGCAGGTGCAGCATGAACTCAAACTTGAAAATATCACCCCGGTGCAGAGCAGGGTAGAGGCGTTCCCGGCCGAGCCGCCGTTTGACGGCGTGATCAGCCGTGCCTTCGCGTCACTCAATGATATGGTTAGCTGGTGTCACCATCTGCCCGCAGAGCAGGGCCGTTTCTATGCCTTAAAAGGGGTGATGCCGGAGGAGGAGATTGCGCAGCTGCCGGCGGGATATTCCGTTGAGTCGGCGATTAAACTTAAGGTGCCGCAGCTGGAAGGTGAACGTCATCTGGTGATAATTAAGCCAAATTAATTTTAAGAATATAATAAATTTTATGGAATTCGTGCTGTTCTTTGAGTGTTAAAAATGGCCCTTCATGCAAAGAACAGCCCATTGATATTTTAACCTTGTTGTTACCATGGATTTTCGATGCGTTAACTTCGCTATGTAGTTAACCAAAAATATAGTCAACAGGGAAAATATCAGTCTGCTAAAAGTAGGGCTTGGTCATTAGTTAGTAATGTTAAATATTTATTAAGAATGTCAATAAAAGGTTTTTATTGTGTACGGGCCTGTTTTAAAAATAGTTGGCCTAATTAACCTTTATTATCAAAAAGATGAAATAAAGCGTTTTAATTCTTTGATTTAAACGACCTTATCGTAAATGTGTATTTTGTGATCCTGTGCACGCTTTGTCGCCAACGTTTGCGGGCTGTTTGCAGTTTTGCCGCAACATTCGCCATTTGCTAAAAAGTTAATAAATAGCGCCGGGGAAAAATATTTAAACATTTATTCACCTTTTTGCTACTTATTGTTTGAAATCACGAGGGCGCACCGTATAATTTGACCGCTTTTTGATGCTTGACTCTGAGCTTCAAAGGACGTTTTATACGACACGCGACATACCTCGAAGTGAGCAGGAGTAAAAACGTGATGTCTTTGTCGCTCTTGAGTAGAAACGTTGCTCGTAAGCTTCTGTTCATACAGTTTCTGGCAGTAATGGCAAGTGGATTGCTGTTCAGCCTCAAAGACCCCTTCTGGGGCATCTCTGCATTAAGCGGAGGTTTGGCGGTACTGCTGCCAAACATGTTGTTTATGATTTTTGCCTGGCGTCATCAGGCGCATACACCAGCCAAAGGCCGCATGGCCTGGTCCTTCGCCCTCGGCGAAGTGTGTAAGGTGTTGCTGACCTTTGCCCTCCTGGTGGTGGCGCTGGCTGTTTTCAAGGTGGTATTTTTGCCGCTGATAGTGACGTGGGTTTTGGTGCTGGTGGTACAAATTCTGGCGCCAGCTGTAATCAATAACAAAGGGTAAAAGGCATCATGGCTTCAGAAAATATGACGCCGCAGGATTACATAGGTCACCATCTGAACAACCTTCAGATCGACCTGCGTACATTCTCGCTGGTGGATCCGCATAACCCCCCGGCCACCTTCTGGACGATTAATATCGACTCCATGTTCTTCTCGGTGGTTCTGGGTCTGTTGTTCCTGGCCATCTTCCGTGGCGTTGCAAAACGTGCAACCAGCGGTGTCCCCGGGAAGTTCCAGACCTTCATCGAAATGATCATTGGCTTCGTTCATGGCAGCGTCAAAGACATGTACCACGGTAAGAGCAAGGTTATTGCTCCGTTGGCACTGACCGTCTTTGTGTGGGTCTTCCTGATGAACCTGATGGACCTGCTGCCGATCGACCTGCTGCCATTCATTGGCGAGCATATCTTCGGTCTGCCTGCGCTGCGTGTGGTGCCGTCTGCTGACGTTAACATCACCCTGTCTATGGCGCTGGGCGTGTTCATCCTGATTCTTTTCTACAGCATCAAAATGAAAGGTGTAGGCGGCTTCGTGAAAGAGCTTACCCTGCAGCCGTTCAACCACTGGGCGTTCATTCCAATCAACCTGATTCTGGAAGGCGTTAGCCTGCTGTCCAAACCGATCTCTCTCGGTCTGCGACTGTTCGGCAACATGTATGCGGGTGAGCTGATTTTCATTCTGATCGCGGGTCTGTTGCCGTGGTGGTCACAGTGGGTTCTGAATGTGCCATGGGCCATTTTCCACATCCTGATTATTACGCTGCAAGCCTTTATCTTCATGGTTCTGACGATCGTCTATCTGTCGATGGCGTCTGAAGAGCACTGATTTTTTACCAACACT